>WFLZ01000116.1 GCA_009177225.1 Clostridia bacterium | reverse complement strand
GCTGATAACATCAAGTAACGATTCAAAAACCTCGTCGTATTTGCGACTGTTATCGCTTATGCCGGAAAAAATTTTCTCAGACGTTCCTTCACCAAGAAAAGTGTCGTAAAATTCACGGCATATCTTGCAGTACGTGCGAATTTTTTCAGAAATGCTGTTTGTCTCTGTGTTTCGGGCATTTTCAAAGACTTTGAGTGCGGAAAGATATCTGTCTGCTGTTTCAGCATCTTCCATATCCACCTCAAACTCACAGCCGTTCACCGACCATATATAGCTGTTTTCCATATTTTATTCCTCCTTTGCTGTTGTCTTAGCAGCTGTTTTTGACTTAACCGAAGTGACTGAAAGGGTTGACGCAGTCTGAACAGCAGGGTCAACAGCAGTCAGGTCAATCGTGTAATAAGCACTCTTTTCTCCGGCTTCTACTGTAACAGCATATGTTGAATCTCCGCTGATTCTGTTTCCGGTATTTTCGAGCTGTCCGACTCCGGAAGCGGTCTTTATAGGATAGAAACTGCCCATTGCACCTTCCATACTTGTGCTTTTTGAAATCCTGTAAAGTGATATTATAGCTCCTGCAAAGTCTGCAACAATAGAAATAGTTACGTCAGTATTCTTTGTGACTTCGCCTGTAATGTGCGTTGAACCATCGTTTATAATCAGATTTCTCACACCGTCACCTGTTACACCGATATTCGCACTTACTGAACGTTCAACATTCTGCGCAACCAGAATAGTCTGCCAGTCATCGGTTGAAGTTGCAATACAGTCAATTAAAAAACCTTTAGCTTTGAAGTTTCCAGAGTATGTCAGACAGTCAGTCGTATCTCCGTTTGTGTCCGGAATTACAGCGTAGTCACGCATTTTTGCCGGAGCAGTAGTTGCTGTGCCGTTTGATAAGTCAACAGTAACAATCGTGCGTTTCATAAGGTCACCGATGTACTCATTTTCCGTGATTTTCACGATGTCCGCAAGCACTTCATTATTTGTGTAGCGGTCAAAACTGTACGAAATCGAAGGGGCGTAACCGACAATATCGGTTCTTTCAAACTCCTCGTCGACGTATTGACGGCTGTATTCCTTAGGATTCTGCGAATATCCGAGGTCTGTGAAGCCCTCCATACGCTGATAGCCCCTGTTCGGAACGCCATAAAATGCGAGTTTTTTCGGTCTTGTGACCAGATTTCCGTATTTTAAATTTTTACCCATTTGTGTNCCTCCTGTCCTGATAATAGACGAATTTNAGCTGAATCTGNTNGCGTGCGGTGCTGTCGTCGGTGTCGAGAACATACCCGCCAGACTGCACCTCNATATATTGCGGAANACGATATTTNTCGAGTTCCGGAAGATTTCCGACGNTGGACTGNATTTCAATCCAGTCCGCAAAATTTTCATAAAAGCCCGAATTTGCGATANTCTGCAAGGTGTCCGCACCGTATTTTTCACGGCTTGCAANGATAAAATTGAACTGCCTGAGTGAAGAACCGTCTGTATATCGTCGCAAAATCGGGTCTGTGATTTCACCATCAACGGTATACTCAATTTCGCTGTCACCCAGACGGTCAACATTAAGTAGAACGCCGTTCTTCAGCAACGGACAGCCCGAAATGAAGTCTCGGACGCTTTCAATTATTGACATTCAATCACCTTCCGTTCAGAATTTTGTTGGCGTTTTTAATGATGTGTTTTCCCTGTGAGAGCCACATTCGCTTGACCCACTTCCGTCCACGCTGACCGCTTGATTTTCCTGCGAAATACTGACGTTTTGCGTATGGTGCAGTGTACTTTACAATTCCTGTTCCGACACGTGTTCCGGTGATTCCAGAACGCTTTAAAGAACCAGTTTGAAACGGCACTAAAGGGTCGGAACGTCGTAAAATTTCGCTGTCAACGTACATCTGAGTACGGTGAATTTTTTCCGGACTTACGCCGTTAAGTTTGAGTTTAAAATCCCATTTCATTACTTTGCCGTCACCTCGATATGCCGTACTTTTCCCGAACCATAGCGGAAATTTTTCACCGACATTATTGTAAGACCGCCTTTTTCTTCAACGTCGCCAAGACAAATCAAATCGTCCTTGCACGGAATGAAGCTTTTCAGCGATTTTTCGGGAATAATACACATAATTTCATTATTTTCATCCATGCCCTTGTTGCCTTTGTTACTTTCGGACTGTCCGGAACAGTTTTCCCAGTAAACTCCGTAAAACAGGTGTTTTTGCCATACCGGAAGACGTTTTTCCGTATCAGTCGTTTTATGGAAAACCGTGATGACTTTTGTGTTAGTGAACATTATTCCACCCCTCTGTAAAGCAGTCCTGTATTGCCTAAATAGCGTAAAACCGTACTTTTCAGCGACTTCTGAAAATCTGCATCGGTCATGGAAATTTCCTGTACATAGTCGTAAGGATTCGCCATTGACACTGAATATGCCCCTATGCTTTCGGAAGTTTTCGG
>WFLZ01000297.1 GCA_009177225.1 Clostridia bacterium | reverse complement strand
TTTGCATTGACGGCTACGGTCCGACGCAGATTGCCCGTATTCTCACGGAGCAAGGCATTCCTACGCCAACGGCTTATGCTCTGTCGCAGGGCAGGGATAACGGCAGACATAATGCTAAAACGCACCGTTGGGGAACGCAGACAATCTGTCACATTCTTGAAAGGCTTGAATACTGCGGACATACGGTAAATTTCAGAACGCATATGAAGTCATATAAGGTACATAAAATCGTGTATAATCCGCAGGACGAATGGCTGATTTTTGAGAATACCCACGAACCTATCATTACTCAACAGGAATTTGACTTGGTGCAGGAAATTCGCAAGAACAAACGCAGACTTCAAAAGAAAGATGAGTTAAATCCATTTTCGGGAATGGTTTACTGTGCTGACTGCGGAGCAAAAATGTATCTTAGCAGACGTGTGAATGAACGTCCAGAGCAGGAACATATGCGATGCTCGACTTATGCAAAGGATACGAAAGAATGTACCGTTCACTATATCAGAACTTGTGTGCTGAGGGAAATTGTCCTCGGTGAGCTGAATAAACTTCTTGCTACTGTAAGGGAGAATGAGGACGAATTTATCAAGGCAGCAATGAGTAATTCTGTTCAGAAACAGTCATCAGAGCTTGCAAAAGCAAAGAAAACACTTAAACAGGCTGAAAAGCGTATTGCTGAACTCGATAAACTGTTTACACGACTTTATGAGGATAATGTTCTTGGTAAGATTTCTGATGAGCGTTTTTCAGCAATGTCAAAGGGATATGATGATGAGCAGAAAGAACTGAAGTCTGTAGTTACGGAATTATCAACATTTATTGATACCGCTGAACAGAAGTCCTCCGATGTGACTGCTTTCGTCAAGCTGGTGCAGAAATACAAGCACATTACAGAACTTACTCCCAAAATTATGCACGAACTGATTGAAAAAATAGTTGTACACGAACCCGACAAGTCAAGCGGAAAACGTATTCAGCAGATTGATATTTATTTTCGCTTTGATGTGGCGGTATCAAGCATTTCAACTGAAACAGGAAAATATGGCAGGACTGCATAACGCTGTGTTATGCGGTCTATATTAAAAAATCAAAAACTTCTATATGGCTATGGCACTTTAGGACTGGATATGAATCATGAAGGCTGGGAAAAATATATTTCCTATGATATGCTTTCTGACGACTTACAGAAAGTTATTTCTGAAGAAGAATTTTCAGACACAAACCGTGAAAACAGATTCAGAATGTATCAGAAACTGGAAAATATGATTATTGATACACGACCGTTGAAAAAATTTGACGGAAGTACAGCCGGCGGAAAAACGCCGTATTATGAGCTTTATGAAATAGACGGGAAAAAATATTGGGTTGAGTTCCGAATTGATATCGAAAGTCACTTCAATAAAATGGAAGTCAGAAATTTTTGTTGTTATATCCGGAATATGGATTAATTTTTGAAGTGTACCGTGCTATAATTTGAATAATAATATAAACTTTAATTTAAGGGTGAGTTAATATGAAAAAATACTGGTTTCCTGCAACCATGCTGATTATATTTGAAACAATAGCAGTTACCCTGTGGCTGACAACAGATAATTTGTTTTACCTGTTCAATTTCAGTTATATTGGAATATCAATTTCTTTTGGGATATTTCTGTTTGTCAGAAAATATAAATACGCCAGTCGTGTTGCACAGCTTTTAGTCGGACTGTATATGCTTATCTATCTTGGATTAATCTCAAATGAGAATATGCAGATAGAAGGTTTCTGGTACTATTTGTTTACAGGAGTATTTGAAGCTGCAACCATTCATTATGCAGTTGCAAAGATATTCGGACCTCTGTTATTTGGCAGAGGTTGGTGTGGATATGCCTGCTGGACTGCAATGATATTAGACTTTCTGCCATATAAAGTACCCAAGCAACAAAGGAAAAATATCGGCTTTATACGATATATAACCTTTTTTGTGTCTTTTGTTTTTGTAGTGTCATTGTTCCTTTGCCATGTAGGAAATATGGAGAGAATTATGTTCTGGGCTTTTCTTATTGGTAATTGTGTGTATTACATAGTCGGAATTATTTTAGAGCCTGTTCAGTATCTTTTTAAANTAATANGAATAAAAGCANTANTAATCNTNTGAAAAGAGTTTTNTAATTTTCNTTNANAATTTTTCCAGAGACGACGGTATTTATCAAGCCAG
>WFLZ01000001.1 GCA_009177225.1 Clostridia bacterium | reverse complement strand
TCCGCTGTCTTTTCAAAGCGGACGATGTCAAAATTGTCTACTATTTCAGGCGGTAGCAATTCCCGAAGTATATCGATATTTTCCATGCACAAAGATAAGCATTATACGGCAACCTTTCCTTTCCCGCCAACCGGAAAAATCTACTGACCCAGTTTTTTGCCACGAAAATGTGCACGTTATAGAGAAAAAAACACAAATAAGGAGCAAAAAGGCTTTCTCGTTGGGAAGAATGGTTTAAAAAAACCGAAGTTCATTAAAAAAACGCCCTCACCTGAGTAGATGAGAGCACAACAGATGGATATTATAGCGTTTAATCTTTCGCCGTAAGGTCATTGAAATCTCGGATTTTCTTGGGAAGCATAATTCCAGCGATAATAAGGCTAACAAATAATGCTCCTACAACAAGCCAAAACGTATAAGAACCGAGAGCCCACAGATTGCTTAGGAAGATGGTAAAGAACACAGCAAGGACTATTGCGAAGATAATTTCCGCAATAAGATTATATAGTCGAAGAGATGACACCTGTTTCATCACAGTCATAGGAGAGGCGGTAGTCACCTGTATTTTCCGTATCAACCGATATAGCATTACATACACGATAGCCGCTACAGCCATAAATACTCCCAGAAAACCTTTCATTGCTACTGGGAAAGAAGGCCGATCTGTTCCACTGAGCCAAAGAATGATGAACACGATAGCGAGCACTCCACAATTCAGAATGNTTTTGCGGTATTGTTTAGCTATGCGAGATTGTGCTGAAGTACAAGTCTTAGCGTTGAAGTCGATAGAATCACCGCTCTTTTTTGCAAGTGCTTCATCAAGGGTTGACATACTTCTTTTGAGTTCGTCTAAGTTCATACTATTTCTATTTTGTGATGAGTTTGTTTTTAATTCTATGAAGCTTGGTAGCCACATTGTTTCTTTCTATTCCGATTATATCCGCAATTTCCTCGTATGAATATTCATCGAGCCAAAGCAGAATTATCGCTTTCTCAATAGGAAGAAGTTGATTAATCAATTCATGTAGAGCTGAAAGCTGTTCCGCCTTATTCTCCTCTGATTCCGAAGAAATCTCGAACGAAGAAATCTCAAGGGGAAGAGTTTCAACTTTTGGCTTGTAATTGCGTATAGCCATCAAAGCAGAGTTGACAGCTACTCTATAAACCCAAGTAGAGAGTTTGCTCGTACCCTGGAATTGATCTAAGCCCAACCAAAGGTTGGTAAGAATTTCCTGACGCAGATCNTCATAAGGCACTTTNGGNGTAGCATAAGCCCAACAGACCTTGTTGATAATNCGGGAATGCNNNTTNACGAAAGAGNCAAANTCNCTGCTTGTTTTTGGTGGACTTTCCATNTTCTTGATGTTTTTTTTGTAANGTTAGGTGCAANATCNACCCGAAAAGTTACACTCAACTCAAAAAATTTTTCTTTTTTTGATACGTCAATCTCAATTAACTGCGAAAATACAACTTTTATCTTTAATAATTATGTTTATTAACGTCTCAACCCTCGGTTCTGCTGCTGGTTCACTTCTTCAAGGATAGAAGGGAAATTGGATGTCAGACGGTCAACCTCCTGACTTTAACAAGGTCCAGGAGTGTTGATCCCGCGCGCCGGGGAGAATGATATTGATTGCTGTCGACACTGCAAAATTACCTCTGATAATGAGTTGAAGGTGGTGAATGCAAAAAATCTCTTTTTAATCTATTGGTTATCTATGGCAAGAAAAAAATACCACACAAAAAAATGTTGCGTGGTATCAGTGGTTATCAGGTAATGTCACTATGGATTTATAGAATATCACCTTAATTTGGATAAAATATCGTCTGGAGAT
>WFLZ01000080.1 GCA_009177225.1 Clostridia bacterium | reverse complement strand
TTAACTTTATGATTGTTGAAAAGTCTGCTGTTATGCAGTTTACGAAGCATATTGTGAACAAGGTCATTGCTCCGGAAGATAACCAGACTGCTGATGCGTGGAAATTCTTCTATCGTGCCTACGGTCTGACCGATGTTTACGACAACAGGGTCAAAGGCATTTACTGCTCACATTCGACAACATAAGGGGGAGTTTTATGAGAACTGTCGGACTTGAAATTCCGGAAAGAAAGCCGGTTAAAAAATGAATGTCTATGCTGACAAAAATTTTTACATGGAAGAATACCTGTCCGGAAAAGATGCCGTAATTTCGGCAAATTACAGGTATTTTTTCCGTGAAGCAAGCCTGATGATAAATCAGTATACATTCGGAAATATCGACCCTGAAAACATTCCGCAAGCCGTAAAAATGTGCTGCTGTGAACTTGCCGAAAGTATTTTTTCAAGAGACATGGTTCTGTCAAAAAATAACGGCATATCTTCTGAAAGCGTTGGTGGCTGGAGCGTGAACTATGCTTCTCCGTCTGACGTAAATTCAGAGTTCAAAAAGACAGTAAAAAATATCATTTTCAAGTGGCTTGCGGACACCGGTCTGCTTTACAGAGGGGTGGGATAATGCTTGTAAATGCCGATATTACGGTATTTGAAAAGGAAAATTATACACATCATTTTATTGAAAACGTTTATTTCAGTGACAGCCGTGGTCGGACGGTCACGAAAAACGGTGTGCAGATTTCTGACAGTGTTGTGATATATATCTATTCAGACGGTTATTTTCCGAAATCCGGCGATATAGTGATAAAAAACAGGTGTGATTTTTTGTTTGACGGAAATAGTCAAAAAAGTTTATCAGAAAGTATGAAACGATTCAGGGAAGAATATCCGGACTTTGCGGTTGTGAAAACCGTGAATGATTACCGGTTCGGAGGTCTTCCGCATATCGAGGTTACAGCGAGGTGATTAAATGCCTGAACGCATAAGACAGCCGTCAGATGTGCGATTTTCAGGGTTGGCACTTGACTGGAGCATAAATTTCGGCAGAAACAACACTGAATATTTTGACTGTGTCCAGAAATTCATCGACAGCGAATGTATACGGCTTATGGCACAATATACGCCCATGCAGAACGGTATGCTTCAGAAAAGCGTCACACTTGGAACTCGTATCGGTTCGGGGATAATCTTCTATAATTCGCCGTATGCACGCTATCAGTACTACGGAAAACTTATGGTTTCAAGCGTGACGGGTTCGGCTTGGGCAAGAAGCGGTGAAACAAAAGTCCTTACGGGAAAAGACCTGAATTACAGCAAAGCACAACACCCGAATGCACAAAGACGGTGGTTTGAGACAATGAAAACCAATCACAAAAAGCAGATTCTGCGTGGTGCGGCAGCGTTAAAAAGGCGGTGACTGAATATTGAATATAATTGAAAAAGTCCGTGATATTCTGCAAAATTTCCCTGAAATTCGGGAAGTATGCAATGCCGTCCACGTTGATTTTACAGACCCTGACCCTACATCCTATGGACTTTCGTCGGTCGGGGACAGTCTTGTAAAAGAAGATATTTTAGGCGTTCAGATACGTCAGCACAATTTTTTTCTGTACTCGACATTTTCGAGTATAAACGATTATGAACGTCTTGAAAACAGCTCCGTTCTTCTGAATCTTGCACAATGGCTTGAAAGTCAGACAGACGAAGAAATCATAAAAATCACGGCTGAAAACGGACAGCTTTTCGCCGTTCCGCAGGAAAATGAACTGGACGGCTGGCAGTATCAGCTACAAATCGTAGTACACTACAAAATTTAAAAGGAGGCTATTTTATGGCAAAAATTGAAAGAAAGTTACTCGCCCACTTCATAAACGCAACGCCCACTGACAAAAGTGTGTCATATTACAGGCTTGGCAAGGACTTGGAGGAATACAGCGTTGAACTTTCGGCAGAAAGCGAGACAAAAAAGAATATTCTCGGAGAAGTTTCGACGGTTATCAGCTCTTATGAAGCCACCGGAAGTGTCGAACCGTATTATGCCGACAAAGACGACGAAATATATGCGTTTTTGCAGGATATTATTGACAACAGAAAGGTTCTTGACGACGTAAAAACCGATACTGTAGAAGTGCATCTGTGGGAGCCTGTAGCAAACGAAAACGGCGAAGAATCTACTGTTTTTGTGGCTTATAAAGAAACGGCAGTAATTGAAATTACGTCCTATGGCGGTGATACAACCGGATATCAGATTCCGTTCACGGTTCATTATCAGGGTGACAGAGTTAGAGGAAAGTTCGATATATCAACGAAAACTTTCACACCGGACGTATAAGGAGGAAAAAATATGCAGTCACTTAACTTTGAAGACGGTCTGAAACGTCTCGCAATAAACGGGGACGAAAACCGTGTAATCGTCGTAAATCCGACCGATGTCGGAATTGTGGCAAGATACAGGGAAAAACTTCCTGAGATTGAAAAACTTTCTCCGGATACTGAAAATCCCGATGAAATTACAGACGTTCTTGATAAAAAAGTCCGTGAATTTGTCGATTATATAATCGGCTCGCCTGTTTCGGAAATCGTTTTCGGAAAAACCAACTGTCTCAGCATGGCAGGCGGTCAGACGATTTTTGAAAACTTTCTCACAGCTTACATGGAATACATGCAGCCTGAAATCAAGGCGGAATATGAACGTTCAAAAAAGCGTGTTAAAAAATACACGGGACAGTTGCCGGAATGATTGGACTGCTTCCGAAAAGCCTTGAAATCGGTGAAAACCAGTATGAAATAAGGAGCGACTTTCGGGTTGCTCTTTTGATTTTCGAGGCGTTCAACGACGCTGAACTGAACGATTACGAAAAAATAGAAGTCTGCCTGAAATGTCTTTACAAGGAAATCCCACCGGACACGGAAACGGCTTACAGACAGGCAGTCTGGTTTCTTGACGGTGGAAATATCCCGAAATCTTCACAGAATCACAAAAAAATTTTTGACTGGAAACAGGACGAAAGCCTTATTTTTCCGGCAGTAAACAAATCGGCAGGATTTGAGACACGTTCGGCAGAATACATTCACTGGTGGACTTTTTTAGGATATTTCAACGAAATCGGTGAGGGACTTTTCTCACAGGTTATAAATATACGTTCGAAAAAGTCAAAAGGTAAAAAGCTTGAAAAGTGGGAACGTGAGTTTTACGCTGAACACATGGAAATGATTGACCTGAAACGTGCCGTTTCCAGCGAAGAACAGGCGGAAATTGACCGTCTTAATGCTATTATGGGAGGGGGATAAATGAACGTTGACGGCTTTTTAAATTTCAACACAAACATAAATACAAAAGGTTTTACAAAAGGAATTTCCGGTATAAAAGAAAAGCTTGGCGGAATGAAATCGTCACTTCTGAAATTCGGGACAACAGTTGCAGCAGCTTTTTCCATAAAAGCTATAGCAAATTTTTCAAAAGAATGTAAATCACTTTACGAAATACAGCTTGAAGCCGAAACAAAGCTTGAAACGGTTCTCGGTCGCAATCTCGGAGCAACCGAAGAACAGATAAAAGCCACAAAGGAATGGGCGTCAGAATTGCAGAATGTCGGGGTAATAGGCGACGAAGTACAGCTTTCGGGTCTTCAGGAACTGTCAACGTACATTGAAAATCCCGAATCGCTGAAAAAAATGAATGTTGTTCTGAATGATATGCTTGCACAGCAGTACGGACTGAATGCAACCGCCGAAAGTGCCGTGACCATTTCAACCATGCTCGGAAAGGTTCTTGAAGGTCAGACTGCCGCTTTAAGCCGTTACGGATATTCATTCGACGAATCTCAGGAATATCTTCTCAAATACGGTACGGAAGAACAGCGTGTCGCAACACTTGCGGAGGTTGTTGAATCGTCTGTGGGCGGAATGAACGAAGCACTTGCAAAAACTCCTGCCGGACGCTTGAAACAGGTCAGCAACAGTCTGGGTGACGTAAAAGAACAGTTCGGACAGGCTTTTATAAATATAGAGGCTATTTTTCTGCCTGTACTGGTAAAACTTACAGATATACTGGCAAAAATAGCTGCACTTGCTGTAAAAGTTTCACAGTCGCTTGCCGATATATTCGGCATACAGACCTCAAACGCATCAGCAGTCACGTCGGACATAGCAGAAAGTACCGATGAACAGAACGCCCTGACGGAAGCTGTTGAAGAAACCGCTGAAGCACAGGAAAAAAGCCTTGCCGGATTTGACCAGATAAACACACTCACTCAAAAAACGGCTGATTCTGCTAAAGATTCTGAAACGAATAATGAAATTGCAATAACTCCTGCCGTCACAGTAAATGACAGTGAGACCGAAAAAGAAGTAAATAAGCTTTCCGAAAAAATTCAGAAACTCATTGAACCTATTCAGCTTGCATGGGAAACCAATTCGCCGGAACTTATCGAAAACGTCAGGACGGCTTTTGAAAATATCAGAGAACTTGCCGGAAGTGTGGCGGAAAGCTTTGAAGAAGTCTGGACAAACGGTTCAGGAGAGCGATATATAGGAAATATTATCACCTTGTTTTCGGACGTTTTCGGGACTATCGGGGACATATCCGGAGCGTTGCAGAATGCGTGGGAGGACAACGGCAGGGGTACGGACTTGATTCAGTCATATNTCGACCGCTGGAACNCTCTGTTAGAANTGCTTNACGCCATAAACAAAGCTTTCCGTGAAGTCTGGAACGACGGTACAGGCGAAAAAATCTGTGCGAATATTTTTGAAATCATCACGAACATAAATAATACTGTTTCNAATCNTCGTCANCGTTTTATTNAGNCGTGGGAGNAAAACGGTACNGGAGTGNGGATTTTCNGGGCANNACTCGGAATAATAAATATCATTCTGAANACTATAAACAGTCTCACAAAAAAGACTTCTGAATGGGCAAAAAATCTCAATTTTTCGCCGGTTCTGAAATCGGTTGCAGGTCTTTTTGAATCACTTGAACCTCTTGCCGAAAACGTCTGTGATATTTTATCAGGCATCTATGAAGAAATTCTTTTGCCTCTCGGAACATGGGTGATTGAGGACGCTGTTCCTGCGTCAATAGACCTGTTTTCCGGAGCAGTTAAACTTCTTAATTCTGTAATCGAAGCGTTAAAGCCACTCGGAAAATGGCTCTATGACAAATTTCTGAAACCCATCGGCGAGTGGACTGGTGGACTGGTAGTTTCCATAATAGAAAGTCTTACAGGTGCATTGAAAGGCATTTCTGACTGGATTTCGGAGCATCAGACTCTCTTTCAGGATTTCATAATTATAATCGGGTCACTCGGCACGGCACTGGCAATTTCAGGAATAATCACAAAAACAGTCAACGCATTAACAGCAATGGGTGGAATCATAAAAATTATTACTACCGCAACAGGCGGATTGTCTGGGGTTCTGGCATTTCTGACAAGTCCGGTAACGCTTGTATGCCTTGCAATCGGTGGGATTATAGCCATTGGCGTTCTGTTAGTGAAGCACTGGGACGAGGTAAAGGCTTTTGCAGTCGGAATGTGGGAAAGCATTCAGGAAACACTTTACAGCTTTTTCGAGGCATGGGAAACCGGCTGGAATACAATTGTTGAGTTTATGTCTGCGGTCTGGGACAGCATAACCGGATTTTTTGCCGGAGCATGGGCGAATATTGTCAGCATTTTTCAGAATATCGGCAGTTGGTTTTCCGACCGTTGGAACGAAATTACAGACGCACTGTCAAATGTAAGTAAATGGTTTGAAAATATGTTCAAAAAAGCGTATANAAAAGTTACAGATATTTTTAAAAGTATAGGGAAATGGTTTTCANACCNCTGGAATGATANNGTAANTGTTTTTTCAATAGTAAATACGTGGTTCGGCGAAAAGTTTCAGAGTGCGTGGAACGGAATAAAAACCGCATTTTCAGAAGTAAACGGATTTTTTGCAGGCGTATGGAACGGTATTACAAGTGTTTTCAGCCATGTTACAGACTGGTTCAGGAACACGTTTTCGAGTGCGTGGGAGGCAGTAAGAAACGTTTTCAGCAGGGGCGGCGAAATTTTCACAGGAATAACCGACGGTATTTTCAATACGTTCAGAACTATCGTAAACGGTCTTATAAACGGCATAAACTGGGTTATAAGTCAGCCGTTTAATACGATAAACTGGGCTTTGAACGGCATAAGGAATATTGAAATTCTTGACTGGTATCCGTTTCAGTGGCTTCCGTCAATCAGCGTTCCGCAGATTCCGTATCTTGCACAGGGAACAGTTGTTCCGGCAAATTACGGAAACTTCCTTGCTGTTCTCGGTGACAACAAGCGTGAAGCGGAGGTTGTTTCTCCGCTGAGTACTATTGAACAAGCCGTAACAAATGCGATGAAGAAAAACGGAGGTTTCGGAAGCGGAGAAATTCATGTCCATGTTGACCTTGACGGGCGTGAAATAGGACGTGTAGCAGTCAGGGCAGTGAATCAGGACAGAGTACGGAGAGGAGGCTGAACTATGGGAGTGGTGATTCAGACAATAGACAACGGAACAAAAGTTTTCAAACCTAATATCGAACCGTTTGAATGCAGTATACAGAAATCGGATTTATACTCTGATTCAACCGGACGTTCTGCCGAATCGGGCGTTTTGCTTGCCTATCCGGTTCGACGGAATATCTACACAATTCAGCTCGAATATTATGGAAGCGACACAGAAATTAAATTCATTGAAAATATGATTGATAATTATCAGCTTGTAGTGACATTCAGAGACAACGGTGAATATATAACAAAANAAATGTATNCNTCAGACCNTGAANANGTTNCCGAANTNATNCAGAANGGNAAANGTCGGCATAGACTGTCTTTCAGTTTGATAGAGTATTAGGAGGCNTGTTATGTNCGATTTCGGCGGTAACGACGAACTGAAAAAAAGGTTTCTCGAATCAATTNACAACGGCGATGTTCAACATATAAAAGGGACAATCAGACGGCTTGATGATATAATTATTGACCTTGATGACAGCAATCTGCTTGACGATATCAGATATGACAGTCAGTGTACTGAAAATGAAGATGCGTTCAATTTCGGTGAAATGTATGTAGGTTCGGCAGAAATAAAGGTTAAGCTTTCCGATAAAAATACCAATCTGATAAAAGGTGGAGAACTGCGGTTATATTTCCAAACGGGAACAGTGACAAAATGGATTCCGCTCGGAGTATGGGACATAGTTTCGGCAGAACGTGAGTCGGGCGACCTTATGACAATAAAGGGCTATGACAGTCTTAACCGTCTGAATAAGCCTGTAACCTCAAATATTGTCAGAAAAATTTCAATAAATGATGTACTGCGACAGGTCTCAAAAGATGCCAATGTTGAATTTGCACAGACCGTTGAGGAGATACAGAAACTCACTCTCGATTTACTTGACCTTACAAGTGAAAACGGAGCATACGGCACGAAATTTCTTGATACCTGCTGGAATGAGGTCAGAACAATTGCCCAGCTTATCGGTGGATATGCGTTTGCCAACCGTGAGGGAAAAATAGAATTCCGAACTTTTTTCACTGGTGCTCCGACTTTTAAAATACCGGCAGAAAAACGTTTTTCCGCAAGAATCAGCGACTATATATACAGTGTACGTGATGTTTCGTATACTGACAGTTATGGAAATACCGTTACATACACGAGAAACCGTGACCATCTTGTATCGCTGGGATTTTCCGACAACAAATATATCCGTGAAACCGAAAAAAATGCGATTTCTGCATACTGGCATAATCTCAGCTATTTAGCAAATACCCTCTATAATTCATGGACACCGGGGACAGTTGAATATTATGGAAATCCGGCACTTGACGTGGGCGACATGGTGAGTATCGTAGGCGGTGTGAACGGTGAAAACAAATCGTCAAATTTTCTGATAACCCATATATCGTGGCAGTTCAGAGGACCGCAGAGGCTTGTTTCAGCCGGTATTCCGGAAACAAGCACTGTGATATCTTCGGGGAGCTCTTCGGGTGGAACGGTCACCTCATATACGACAATCAATACAACAAGCAACATTTCGGCTGTAGAACTGCTGACGTACACGGGAGAGGCTTTCGGGAGTGAAAGAACGGTGGCAAAAGGCGGTTTTTCGTGCTGTCGGGAAACGTGGGCTTTTGTTGANTGTANGGTGATACTTTCAGNAGACGNACTTGTTTCANCGGCNGTCTGTCTGGACNGCATAGCACAGACTCTCCGTCCGAAAATTACGCTTCATGACGGTGAATATTCAACTTTACACTTTAATCTGCCTTTGAATGTTTCAGGCGGTACACATCAGATACGGATTGTCATGCGTGGAACGGCAGATATCAGCGATATACAGGCGTTTGTATGGGGACAGGAAGTAAAGAAGGAATCTCCTGAAATCACTGACGAAAATGATTATCTGTACACCGTCAACGACGGAATAACGACCGTTACGGGATATACAGGAAAAAGTCTCTATCCGCAGATACCCGACAATCTGGGTGGAGAACGTACAACTTACATAGGAAAAACTTCATTTACAGATTCTGAAATTGAAAGCGTTTACATTCCAGACGGCGTGACCGAAATACAATAGGAGGAGTTTTATGACAGGTACAGGCACAAAAGACGAACCGTATATCGTCAACAGCNGNGANGAATACACCAGTATAACAAGCAANACCNCANATGTGGAATTTGACCCGAATGCTGAAAATAAAGTTATTGATTTTAATGAAATTCAGCCGGAGGNATTTTNCTCAGCAGTCAAATTTAAGGACTATACNAATTTCAATGNCTGNACNCTTAGANANTTTNNCTCAACTGCNTCTACTGTNATTACTNNAGGTANNGCNTTAAACTGCTCAAATCTTATTTTTGAAAATTTTTACTGGTGTCCAAGTGCTAAAAATGCAGTTTTACTTGATAGCAACGGTAGTGTTACAAGACAATTGACAAACTGCATCATATCAGGAGAAATCCAAAGTACTTACTCTATAAAGCGTATAGTTCCTAATTTGTATGAAAGTTCGATGAATATTGTCGCAAATATCGCAGATTCTCTTCAGGTGGCAGCAAACATTGTAAACTCTGAAATCATTTTTGACATATCAGCAACGAGCGTAAAAATATGTGAAACTTTAGACAGTAGTCCGGGCAAAGTGCTAAACAGCAGGATATCTGGGAAAATTCAGTCCAGTGAAAACGTTTCAGCCGGAACGCCAGAGAGCGCATATAATGTCTTTAATATTCAGTCAAATCAGCCCCTCGACTATCAGGGCAAGGGAATTTCAGTCTATAATTCAGACATTACAACAGCTACACAGTCCGGTAATTTCATAGGCTGTACCGCTGAACAACTGAGAAACGCACAGTATCTTTATGACCTGCGTTTTCCGATTGGAGTTGATTAAATGACTGAATTTTCATTTAATATAGTTGGGTTTGAACAGGGAAGTTTGTCTACAAACGGCGAACCTGCTGAAAATACTAAAGTTGTACGTTCTGAAATGACTGAAATTCCGGCAGGAATGCAGAGCCTTACGGCTGTTCCGGAAATATGGCGGAAAAAGTGGAACAAGGAAAGTGAAAACTATACCACCGAAAAATACGAAGGTTCGTCCGCATCAAACACCGTATATTTCTACAGGGAAAACGACGACGGAACATTTGAATTTCTTTCGTATGCGTCTGCTAAGAATGTTGACTGTCTGCAACTGAAACGTCTTGGTGCAACTCATGCAAGGTTTACGGCAAGTATCAGCTCGTATACACTCTATCCCGACAACATGGCGGAAACAAAAAGTTATTATTATTATATTGTCCGGATAAACGTCAGCGGAACGGCTGTAAACTGGTATTATAGCAACGACAGACTTACTCATGAGGATATGCCCGACGCTCCTGAAAAAGCGATGTCAAAGCCGTATCCTAAAGCTTTGTGGAGAATTGACGATGATATTCCATATCACGAACTTCTGCCTTTGGAAAAGCCGTCCGGAGCGTTTATGAATGCAGTAAAGCTTGAATATGTACGTATTCCGACAAGCGTGCAGAAAATAGGCAGATATGCCTTTACAAACACTGCACTGCGAAAAGTAAGCATTCCGTCGGACTGTGAATATTCAGAGACGAGTTTTCCGGAAAACTGCCTGATAGAATTTTATGGAGAAAGCAAAAAAATCGCTGAATATGGACAGCTTTATGACAGTAATGGATACGTCCTGATTGATGCTGACAGTGCAAGAATATATGCAAAGGAGTAAAAAAATGGCTGATGATATCAGAAAACTCAGACATACAGCAGAAGAAATTGACGAGGCAGTTGATATGCTTCTGGAAACGTATACACGTAACGAAATAAATGCTGAATTTAGCGAAATAACGGCGAAAATCACAGAAATTGAAACTCGTCTGGCTGCACTGGAAAATTCGACATCAGAATAAATTACGAAATTTATCTGCAATAAGGAGTGATTTAAATTAGCATATATTATGGTGTGTCAGGAACGAGTAAAACGAAAGAAAAACTGACAAAATTAATTGATGTGAAGTCAATCGTCACGCTGTTTTTAACGCTGATTTTCGGTATTCAGACGCTGAAAGGCAGAGTGTCATCAGAACAGTTTCTGACCGTATTCACGACGATAATTGCATTTTATTTCGGTACTCAGTATCAGAAAAATAAGGAGGATTAATTTATGAATTTTGAAAAATATATTGGTACAAAACAGATTGAAGCAAAGACTATG
>WFLZ01000312.1 GCA_009177225.1 Clostridia bacterium | reverse complement strand
TACTGTCCTCGTTCTTCTCCTTTTGTTGTCAGCATTTCCTTCACCTTCCCTTTCTTTCTATTATATCACAGATAGGCGAAAAAGCCAAGCTCTTGCTTGACTTTTTCGACAGACTGAAGCGGACACACAAATGTCCGCTTCATTTTTTCAAAATGTATATCTTAATCATGTTCAATAATGGAAATTCCTTTATCTTCCAGTAATTTTCTGTCNTCTTNTNAAATAGTTNCNTTNTCNATTTCCAATACCTTTAAGGAATNCATTTCAAGAATACNNGATATATCNTCTATTTTATCTTCAANTATTNTTAATTCNTCANCACAATCANAAGATGTNAAANATGAACTGTCTTTCATAACATATTCCTTATTTTCAAAAACTATATAATTATCATATAATACTGAACCTATAGTTATACTTTTAAGTGATTGACATTCTGATAATGCATTTAAATTTTTAATTTTACTCCAACCCACTATTATACAAGAAACTGAATCATTATTAAAACCTTTAAAATCAACAGTAGAACTATCAATAATCCAATTTTTCAGATTATCAAATGTACTGATTTTTTCAGAATCCACACTACTTAATTCAGAACTCATTATCATTAAATAATTAAGATTAGGAAAATTTTTAAACTTGGTAAATGAATTTTCACTGACATCTGCTAAAACCATTTTCTCTATTTCAGTACATTTGTTTATGTTTTTAATATCACTATCATTTAATGAGTATACAGATATTTTTTTAATATCATTTTTATAGATTTCTTTATTAATTACAACATAATGTGTATCGAAAAAGATAGCTCCCAAAATCAGAATACATACAAAAATAATTATAAATTTTTTGGATTTCATACTTATTCTCCGTTTAAACAAAAGCGGACTTTTTTAGAGTCCGCTTTTTTCTGATTAATAATTTTCGCTTTTTACTTCAAAGTAGCTCTGGGGGTGTGCGCATACCGGACATACTTTCGGAGCTGATGTTCCTACTACGATATGACCGCAGTTTCTGCATTCCCATACTGTTACACCGCTCTTTTCAAATACCTGCTGATTCTCAACGTTTTCAAGAAGTTTACGGTATCTTTCTTCATGCTGTTTTTCGATAGCACCTACCATGCGGAACTTTGCAGCAAGAGCCTTGAAACCTTCTTCTTCGGCTTCCTTAGCCATTCTCTCATACATATCAGTCCATTCATGGTTTTCGCCCTCAGCAGCAGCACGGAGGTTTTCAGAAGTATCACCGATACCGCCGAGTTCCTTGAACCACATTTTAGCGTGTTCCTTTTCGTTGTTTGCAGTGTTGAGGAAGATTTCAGCTATCTGCTCATAACCTGCCTTCTTTGCAACAGATGCAAAGTATGTGTACTTGTTTCTTGCCTGAGATTCGCCGGCAAAAGCGTCCTTTAAGTTCTGCTCGGTTTTAGTACCTGCATATTTGTTTTCTGCCATGATAAAAAACTCCTTTTCTGATTAAGCTTTCCAGAGACCGTGAAGATTGCAGTAAGCGTATACAGCTTCAACAGTTTCGTTGTCAACTGTAAAACAAGCCTCCGGTTTTTCGGCGGGTTTGAGGAACTTTGTATATAAGCCCTTGTCTGTCTGAACGGCTACCCATTCAATATAATGATTTTCCTGCATAGGGTGTTCAACAGAGCCAACTTTCACACAGACTTTGCCGTCTTTTACCTCATAAACCGGAACGTGTTTTTCAACAGCCGCATCAGTTGTATTGGCGGTAATTTCTGTAAGATTTTCCGTTGAACCGCTTAACAGTGCAAGTACAGACTTGTTGTCTTTGTAGAAATTCATTAAAAAGCCTCCTTAAATAAATCTGCAATTATTTTATCACAAAATTCAGTATTTGTCAATAAAAAAATGGTAATATAATACAAACTTTTTTATACAAGGGAGATAGAATTTCCGTTTTCGTCAAAAAATACAATATTGTCTATATATAAGTTGGACTGGTTTTCACTGCCCCACCGCATAATCAGAAAATTAGCGTCGTCCATTTTTTCAGACCAGCAGAAACCTGTTTCAGCAAGCAGGAACTTGAAATTTCCGTGAACCGCTCCGGACATACTGAGATTATATTCACCGCCCTCAAATCCGGCAAAATCGTACCATTTTCGTTTGCCGTCTCTGTCTGTTTTATCAACGACTGTACCGCCACCACATGATATTGTACCGGCAGTCTTTACGTTTTTTCCGTCCTGATTTATATAGTCGTCGGTAACTGCGTCTGCATAAATGTCAAATTCAATGCTTCTTACTTTCGGAAGATTTTCCGTGCCGAGCAACTGAGCGGCATTAATACTTATTTTCTGGACTTTCCTGTCAAGTGGTATGGTCATATCGTCGGTAAACTTAAGCATTTTATTTCCGAAAACTTCAACTATTTCAAGCGTACCGCTTGCAGATTCACTGTCGTCAGTTATAACAGAGGCAAATGAAAAATCACCGTTGTCAAAAGTAACTGTATTAGGGTCTGAAGATTCCACAGGGATATTCAGGGAAAGTTGTCCGACCTTTGATGTGCATGAAGCAGTAAACAAAAATGAGAGTATAAATAATTTTTTGTAATTAAATTTTTTCATATTGAATTTTCCCCGTTTTGTGAAAAATGCCCCATGAAAACAGAGGGCGTTTGCTGAAACTGACATAATCGCAAAAGCTGTTACAGATACTGCCGTTGAAGCTATAACTGCAATTATAAAACTCCTCAATAATAAAATTCAGTATACCATGCTTTTGAAACTTTGTCAAGTGTATCAAATTAATATGAAAACAGCATTATTAATTTTGCGGTTGAAATTATCCGAAAAAAATGTTATAATTCAGATATAAGAACATATTTTTATATAAAATTTTATACAAGGAGAAACTACAATGAGTATTTTTGATGTGTTTGACAGGATTTCTCAAAATTCTCCGTCACAGACGGGTAAAATAGAATATGTGATAGCAGGACTGGGCAATGTCGGTATGGAGTACGACAATACACGTCATAACGCAGGTTTCGGCGTTCTCGACCTGCTCGCCTCACAGTTTGGAACGGAAATAAATAGACTGCGTTTCAAGGGTAAAACCGCAGAAGTAAATATAGACGGTGTACGCTGTCTGCTTCTTAAACCCACAACTTACATGAATAACAGCGGTGAGTCTGTAGTACAGGCACTTGATTTTTATAAAATTGATGTTACAAAGCTTATTGTTGTATGCGACGATATTTCACTTGACTGCGGAAAAATCCGTATAAGAAGAAAAGGCAGTCACGGTGGTCACAACGGTTTGAGAAGCATTATAGACTGGATAGGCAGGGACGATTTTCAGCGTATAAAAACGGGTGTCGGAAAAAAGCCTCACCCCGACTATGACCTTGCAAAATGGGTACTTGGAAAGTTTAACAAGGAAGATACAGAAAAAATGAAAATTTCCGCAGAAAATGCCTGTGAAGCTATAAAGCTTATGGTGCAGGGCAAAATAGACGAGGCAATGAATAAATATAATTAAGAACAGAAATTTTTTCAGACAGATAGAATGGGAGATATCACAATGAAACTTTTTAAAAATCTTTTCAGGGAGCTTTCAGGGTACAAGAGTATCTGTGAAGCGGTTAAAAGAAAAATTTCACCTGTTTCTGTAACGGGTCTTTCACATATACACAGGGCAAATCTTGTTTATGCACTTTCAGACGACAAAGTAAATATAGTAATAGCAGGTACGGAAGCAGAAGCAAGAAAACTCTGTGACGATATAAATATGATGTCCGGCAGTGAAACGGCTGTGCTTTTTCCGTCAAAGGAACTTGTTTTCACTCCTGTTGACACGGCAAATCATGAGTACGAATATATGAGGCTTTCTGCACTGACTAAAATTATCAGAGGAAAAAGCAAGATAGTCTGTGCAGGTATAGAAGCAGTTATGCAGCCTGTTATTCCGCCGGAAAAACTTGTTTCCGCAAGTATTGAAATAAGTCAGGGACAGGAAATCAGTATTTCCGGATTTACTTCATTGCTGACGGAAAACGGTTATCAGCGGTGCGACAGGGTAGAGGGAGCGTCACAGTTTTCGGTAAGAGGTTCGATAATAGACATTTTTCCTGTACAGTCAGACCGTCCGGTGCGTATTGAACTGTGGGGAGACGAGATTGACACCATTTCGGAATTTGAAACCGATACCCAGAGACGTACAGAACCTATTGATAAAATCGAAATTCCTCCTGCAAGTGAGATACTTTATAATAATGAAGAACTTGCGGACAAAATGGAAAGTCTCATCAGGAAAGCAAGGGGAAAGCGTACAAACCTTATCCGTGAAAATCTCGGTGCGGACGTTCACAGACTTCGTGCAGGTGAAATACTTGCACACGGTCAGAAATATTATCCTCTTGTGTATGACACTCCGTCAACCGTGTTCGACTATATAGACGGGATTGTTATTTTCAGCGACTATTCCGGCGTTATGGACAGTGCAGGGGNAATTATTTCACGTCATAATNAGNACNTTAAAATTCTTATGNAGNACGGNCANCTTNGCANANNTCTTNNCGGTCATATTATTGAACTTCCGCAGATACAGAATATTGCTGAAAAATATGTCTGTCTTTATATCAGCAACTTTATGCAGGGTGGTGAAAGGATAGATTTCCGTCGGCTTGTAAGTTTTGAAGCAATGCAGACTGCCGTGTGGGGCGGTGAAATGAAACAGCTCACGGAGGATTTGACGGAATTTATAAAAAGAAAGTATAGAATAATTCTTTGTGCCGGAAGTGAAAAAACACTGCCCATTATTCAGGAAGATTTGAATGAAAAGGGTATTTTATGCGACCTGTGCAGTGATGATACTGTTCCGCAAAACAGCCGTGTATGTCTTATGTCAGGAAGTTTCAGCGGTGGTTTTGAATATCCCGAAAACAAAACTGTGCTTATAACGCAGGGGCGTTCAATGGACAGCAAACAGCGTAACAAGCGTAAGAAGAAAAACAAAGCAGAGGAAATACGCAGTCTTGCTGATATTGCTGAGGGTGACTTGGTGGTACATTCGGGTCACGGAATAGGTCGTTTTATTGGCATACGTAAACTTGAATTTGATGGCGTTACAAAAGATTACATCACTATACAGTATGCCGGTACGGATAAACTTTATATACCTGTTACACAGCTTGATATGGTTTCAAAATATATAGGACCTCGTGACGACAGCGGTGTGAGGCTCAACAAGCTTTCGTCTAATGAATGGCAGAAAACAAGGGGAAATGTAAAACGTGCGGTTAAGGACATGGCACATGAACTCATTGAACTTTATGCTAAACGTGAACAGAGCAGGGGATTTGCGTTTTTTCCTGATGACGAAATACAGCATGATTTTGAGGAACGTTTTCCCTTTGTCGAGACAGATGACCAGTTACAGTCCATATCCGAAATAAAGTCTGATATGGAAAGCAGTAAGCCTATGGAAAGACTGCTGTGCGGAGATGTCGGATTCGGAAAGACAGAAGTTGCATTTCGTGCGGCGATGAAGTGTATTATTGCCGGAAAACAATGTGCGATTCTTGCACCGACAACTGTTTTAGCGTATCAGCACTATCAGACGGCTTTAAGACGTTTTGAACAGTTTCCGGTAAATATAGAGCTTCTTTCAAGATACCGTACCCCGAAACAGCAGACGGAAATTCTGAAAAAACTGAAACAGGGTCGTATTGACCTTATAATAGGTACGCACAGGATTATACAGAAAAGTGTTGTTTTCAGGGACTTGGGTCTTGCAATAATTGACGAAGAACAGCGTTTCGGAGTTGCACACAAGGAAAAATTCAAGGAAAGTTTCAGCGGTGTTGACATTCTTATGCTTTCAGCCACGCCGATTCCACGTACTCTAAATATGGCTATGAGCGGTATACGTGATATGTCGGTACTGGAAGAACCTCCGCAGGACAGATATCCTGTACAGACTTACGTTATAGAGTATAATATGAGTACGATAATTCAGGCTATAGTACGTGAGTTAAGGCGCAGCGGACAGGTCTATTATATTCATAACAGGATAGAAACGATTCAGGCTTGTGTTGCACGTTTGCAGGAAAGACTGCCCGATGCACGCATTGCTTATGCACACGGTCAGATGAGTGAGGACGA
This sequence comes from Clostridia bacterium, assembly GCA_009177225.1. Taxonomy (GTDB): domain Bacteria; phylum Bacillota; class Clostridia; order Oscillospirales; family Ruminococcaceae; genus Ruminococcus. The sequence continues at coordinate 7,417 of WFLZ01000312.1, read as the reverse complement.
AATGTCTGATATATGGGAAAAACTCGTCGAGCATGAAATTGATATACTTGTTTGTACCACTATCATAGAAACAGGCGTTGACGTTCCAAATGTAAACACTCTTATTATCGACGATGCCGACCGTTTCGGTCTTTCACAACTCTATCAGCTCAGAGGACGTGTGGGACGTTCAAACAGGAGAGGATACGCATATTTCACGTATCAGAAAGATAAAGTACTTACCGAAATAGCGGCAAAACGTCTCAATGCAATGAGGGAGTTTACACAGTTCGGAAGTGGTTTCAGAATTGCTCTGCGTGACCTTGAAATAAGAGGGGCGGGAAGTATTCTCGGTGGCAGACAGCATGGTCATATGGAAGCGGTAGGCTATGATATGTATCTTAAACTTCTTTCGGAAGCCGTAGCAGAGGAAAAAGGCGAAAAACCTGAAAGGATTCCCGAATGTCTCATAGATATCCAGATTGACGCTCATATTCCGGAAAAATATATTTCAAGTCTAAACCAGCGTATAGATATATACAGAAAAATTATGCTCGTAAACAATGACGAGGACAAAGCTGACCTTATTGACGAACTTATTGACCGTTACGGTGAACCGCCTAAATCGGTTCTCGGTCTTATTGAAGTATCACTGCTCAGAAATAAGGCGGCACATCTCGGTATTACCGAAATATCACAGAAAAACGGTTCTATGTATTTCTATACCGAATATATGGAAACTCAGCAGATAGCAGCGTTGTCGAAAATTTACAAGGGCAGTATAACTTTCAACGGTTCGGGAAAATCTTATATTTCAGTAAAGATTTCACCAAAGTCAAAGCCGTTTGACATGATGAGGGAAACTGTGGAAATAATTTATAAAAACCGCACTGATAAGTAAAATTTTTTTCAAATCCGATTTCTATTGACATATTACACGGAATATGATAAAATAATCTTATATATAAAGTTGTATATAATACTTAACGGGAGGGAATAACTATGACTTTACTTAAAAAAACTATGGCAGGAATTTTGACTGCCTGTATGGCGGTTTCATGTATACCATATGCAAACGCTCCTGCAAAGGTACAGGCAGTTTCAGAAAGCATTGCCGATACTATGAAGTGGGATACGCTCAAAATCGGCGGTGGCGGATTTGTTTCGGGTATCGTTACAGGACAGAAAGAAATGTATCTCCGTACAGACGTTGGCGGTGCTTACAAGTACGATTACAAACAGAACAGATGGGTTCAGCTTTTTGACTTTCTGAATGATGCTGACAGAGGTCTGCTCAGCGTAAAGGGTATGGCTATAGACCCGAATGATGACAATACTGTTTATTTCCTTTGTGGCTGTGCTTACTTCTCAGGTGCAAGGACAGTTATTTTCAAGACAACCGACGGCGGTGAAACTTTCACAGAGTCTGATGTTACGGACATGATTCAGGTACACGGCAACGGCGACGGACGTGAATGTGTAGAACCTATTGCAATCGACCCCGATAATACCGATACTATCTATGCAGGCGGTGACGTTACTGCCGGTGAATCGGCACTTATCAAGTCAACTGACGGCGGTAAGACATGGAAATCCGTAAAGGGTTATGACGATTTAGGTTTATTTAAATATGAACTGAATTATCCTTTTTGGACTGACCATGCAGTTCGTGGTAGTGAAGATAAAGGCGAACAGGGCTATGCTCAGCAAAACGGTATCGGCTGTATCCTCATTGAGGGCGGTAAAGTCTACGTTGGTACTTCTGTAAAAGGTCAGGCAAATATTCACGTTGCAGACGTAAAGGACGACAAGTTTACTGCCTTCTCAAAGGAATTGCCTGACGTAAATTATCCGTGTTCAATCACAAGTGACGGTCAGGGTAATATTTTCTTTACATACATTTCCGGTCTTGACTTTAAAGGAGCAGCAGGCGGTGCTTACAAGTACAGCACCAAGGACGGCGAAATAACAAGGCTTTCTGTTACGGACAGCGCAGTGGGTATGATTGATATTGATAAGAACGACCCGAATAAAATGGTTGCAAGAACCTGCGGTTTATGGTCTGACCAGTGGTTTGCAGAAGAATGGACTGACGACAGTATAGCATGGGGCGACCATTTCTTCCGTTCAACAGACGGCGGTGAAACATGGCAGGATATTACTCCTGGTCAGCAGGTTGGCAAGTATACAGATAATTGTTATTTTGTATCAAATCCTATTGATACTAACGGTTATGACTGGATTTACGGCAAGGCTTGTCACTGGGGAAGCGGTATCCTTATAGACCCACGCAATCCCGACAGAATCCTTATGACTTCCGGTAACGGCGTTTTTGCCTGTGATAACGTATGGGACGAAAAAGGCGTACAGTTCTATTTCCAGCCGGACGGCGTTGAGGAAGTCGTTGCCCTTGACTTTGTAAGCGTTCCGGGCGGTGCTAATTACTCCGCTATCGGCGACTATGACGGTTTCATTCATGAAAGTGCTACTGAAATTCCACAGCAGTATAAGCCTAATATAGGCTCAACAAGTGCTATCGCATATTGTCCGTCCGATACAAAAGTAATGGCTCGTGTGGGCGAACATGAGGCAAAGGGATTTTACAGCCTTGACGGCGGTAAGACGTGGGAAGATTTAAAAGTCCCGAACGGTGGCGGTAAACTTGCTATTACTCAGCTTGATAAAGGTACATACAGATTTATAAAGGCAAGTTCCGATAATGCTTCTATACAGTATACCGATGATTTTGGAAAAACATGGTCTGATTCAACAGGTCTTGAAGGTACAAGAACCACATATCCGCTTGTTGACCCTGAAAATCCGGCTGTTGTCTATGGTTCGGGTATCAAGTATAACGATTACTGGGCATCAGATACAACCAAAAAAGAACCTACTCTCGACGACGCACAGTATAACTTCTATATCAGTACAGACTATGGTGCAACTTTCAAAAAGACTACTGTATGTAAGTATGATATGTGCGACCATACAGGTGACCTTGCATATATCACTGACGATACTATCGCTATGGCTGTGGGCTGGAACGGTATGTACATAATCACTGACGGCGGAAATAAGATTGAAAAATCTGATGTATTCTACTGTAAGTCAATCGGTTACGGCAAACCCGAAAAAGACGGTGGAGTAAATACACTCTTTATGTACGGTCAGCCTGATGAAGATGATGTCGAGGGTATCTATCGTTCTACAGACGCAGGCAAAACGTGGGTATGTATCAATACTGACCATCTCTATGGCGGTACGGGTAACGGCAACTTCCTTGTTGGTGACATGAATGAATTTGGTACAGTTTATATGTCAACTGTCGGCTGTGGTATCGTTTACGGCGAAGTGTCCGACGGTCAGGGCAGTACAAAACCAACAAAGCCTACAACTCCTACCAAACCTACAACACCGTCTAAGGTGACTATGTGGGGCGACGCTAACGTTGACGAAAAAGTAAATATATCTGACGCAGTAATTATCATGCAGTCAATTGCAAATCCGGAGGAGTTCACACTTACTGAACAGGGCAAGCTTAACGGTGACGTTGTTGACAACGGCAGCGGTATCACAAATATGGACGCTCTCGCTATTCAGTATGTTGAAATCAAGACAATTACTAATGAAGCTTTCCCGATGACTTCTTCTGATATCGACGATTTAAGCAAATGATTTATGATGTAGAAAACTGAAAATTAAAATCCCCCTGCAATAAGGGGGATTTTTTTATTTTCTGAAATACAGAAAAAATATATTGTCGTCTTTAAGGTATTCGCATTCTTCCTCAATGTGTTTTTCCGAGAGAAATATATGACTTATATTCATACCAATCATTTTGGCAACTTCTGTGGTTGAGTCTTCGGCGAATGCTTCCATAAACTTTTCCCAGCTATAGCCGTCTTCCAGAAAACCGCCCCAGACTTTTTCGGTCGGGTCGAAATATCCCATTAATTCATTTTCTTCTCTGTCCCAGTACGGCTCACCTATTAAAATGGATTCGGTTTTTTCGCCTGTATCTGAATACACGTCAAACGTTATAAAGTCGCTGTCCACTTCTTCAACACGTATGCAGTCCATATTCAGATGTTTTGCCATATTCGGACTGTCTGATACCAATGTAATCCATTTGTCAGTAAAAGCAACTGCACGGAAAAATTGAGCATTTTCCTTGTCGGTTGCCGTGTAGCCCATTTCCTGCATTTTTTCGCAGAAAAGTTTTGTAAATTCTTCTCTTGTGAGACCGTCACGGTTGTGCAGAACCGTTGTTATGCTGAAACAGCCCATAATATACCCTCCTTTATAAAAAAGCCGTTGTCCGCAGTAGTAGTGGAACAACGGCTTTATTTGTTACATGATATTAAATATCAGTTAATTGTTTTTTAAAGATTACTTCTGGTCAGCAATAGCAGCCTGAGCAGCAGCAAGTCTTGCAATCGGCACACGGAAAGGTGAGCATGATACATAGTCAAGACCAATCTTGTGGCAGAACTCAACAGAAGTCGGGTCGCCACCGTGTTCGCCGCAGATACCGCAGTGAAGCTTTTCGTTAGCACCTGTACCGAGAGTAACAGCTGTCTTCATGAGTGAACCAACGCCAACCTGGTCGAGCTTAGCAAACGGGTCGTTCTCGAAAATCTTCTTGTCATAGTAAGCATCGAGGAACTTACCAGCGTCGTCACGAGAGAAGCCGTAAGTCATCTGAGTAAGGTCGTTAGTACCGAAACAGAAGAAGTCAGCGTTAGCAGCGATTTCGTCAGCTGTAAGAGCAGCACGAGGAATTTCAATCATAGTACCAACTTCGTATTCGAGTTCAACGCCAGCTTCCTTGATAAGAGCGTCAGCAGCTTCAACAACAACTTTCTTAACGAACTTAAATTCCTTGATGTCGCCAACGAGCGGAATCATGATTTCAGGCTTTACATTCCAGTCGGGGTGATTGTTCTTAACGTTGATAGCAGCCTTGATGATAGCGTTTGTCTGCATCTTAGCAATTTCAGGATATGTTACAGCAAGACGGCAGCCTCTGTGACCCATCATCGGGTTAAATTCGTGGAGACCTGCAATAATGTTCTTGATAGCTTCAACGGACTTGCCCTGTGCATCAGCGAGAGCCTTGATGTCAGCTTCTTCTGTAGGAACAAATTCGTGGAGAGGCGGGTCAAGGAATCTGATAGTAACAGGGTTACCTTCAAGAGCTTCATAAAGAGCTTCAAAGTCAGCCTGCTGCATAGGTTCAATCTTAGCAAGAGCAGCTTCTCTTTCTTCAACTGTGTCTGAACAAATCATTTCACGGAATGCAGCGATTCTTTCAGGGTCAAAGAACATATGCTCTGTACGGCAGAGACCGATACCTTCAGCACCGAGTTCACGAGCTTTCTTAGCGTCAGCAGGTGTATCAGCGTTTGTTCTAACCTTAAGCTTTCTGTACTTGTCAGCCCACTGCATGATTCTGTCGAATTCGCCGGCAATTGTAGCGTCAACAGTAGGAATGATACCGTCATAGATATTACCTGTTGTACCGTCGATTGAGATGTAATCGCCCTCAACGAATGTCTTTCCGCCGAGTTCAAACTTCTTGTTAGCTTCGTCCATCTTGATTTCGCCACAGCCTGATACACAGCAAGTACCCATACCACGGGCAACAACAGCAGCGTGTGAAGTCATACCGCCACGAACTGTAAGAATACCCTGAGCAACTTTCATACCTGTAATATCTTCAGGTGAAGTTTCGAGACGAACGAGTACAACCTTTTCGCCCTTTGCAGCCCAAACTTCTGCATCGTCAGCTGTGAATACAACCTTACCGCAAGCAGCACCGGGTGAAGCACCAAGACCCTTGCCCATAGGAGTAGCAGCCTTAAGTGCAGCAGCGTCAAACTGTGGGTGGAGGAGTGTGTCGAGGTTTCTCGGGTCAATCATAGCAACAGCTTCCTGCTCTGTCTTCATGCCTTCGTCAACGAGGTCGCAGGCAATCTTAAGTGCAGCCTGAGCAGTTCTCTTACCGTTTCTTGTCTGGAGCATATAGAGCTTCTTGTTTTCAACAGTAAATTCCATATCCTGCATATCGTGATAGTGGTTTTCGAGAGTCTGGCAAACTTCCTTGAACTGTGCAAAAGCTTCTGGGAATGTTTCAGCCATCTGCTGAATAGGCATAGGAGTTCTTACACCGGCAACAACGTCTTCGCCCTGTGCGTTTGTAAGGAATTCACCCATGAGCTTCTTTTCACCTGTAGCGGGGTCACGGGTAAATGCAACACCTGTACCGCAGTCATCACCCATGTTACCGAATGCCATTGACTGAACGTTAACAGCAGTACCCCATGAGAAAGGAATATCATTGTCACGTCTGTAAACGTTAGCTCTCGGGTTGTCCCATGAACGGAATACAGCCTTGATAGCACCCATAAGCTGTTCCTTGGGGTCATCGGGGAAGTCTTTACCAATTTTTTCCTTATATTCAGCCTTGAACTGTGAAGCGAGTTCCTTAAGGTCGTCAGCATTAAGCTCTACGTCCTGAGTAACGCCCTTCTTTTCCTTCATTTCGTCGATAAGTTCTTCAAAGTACTTCTTACCAACTTCCATAACAACGTCTGAATACATCTGAATAAATCTTCTGTAGCAGTCCCAAGCCCATCTGGGATTGTTGGACTTTTCAGCAATTGTATTAACAACAGTTTCGTTAAGACCGAGATTAAGGATTGTGTCCATCATACCGGGCATTGAAGCTCTTGCACCTGAACGAACGGAAACGAGGAGCGGATTTTCCTTGTCGCCGAACTTCTTGCCTGTAATTTCTTCCATTTTTACGATATATTCGTTGATTTCAGCCATAATCTCATCACTGATACCGCCGTCCTCATAGTACTGAGTACAAGCCTCTGTAGTGATTGTGAAGCCCTGCGGAACAGGGAGACCGATGTTTGTCATCTCAGCGAGGTTAGCACCCTTACCGCCGAGAAGTTCTCTCATGTTGGCATTACCCTCTGAGAAAAGGTAACAATACTTATTTGCCATTGGTATATACCTCCAGTTTTAAACATTACCGGACAGGGTTAAATATAAACACCTTTCCGACTTATAATTATTATAACACATTTCGGAAAGAATTACCATATATTCAATAGTAAAAATTACGTGGTGATTTTGTAGCATAATATACAAAAATTTGTGAAAAGAAATAAATATAGGAAAAAGTACTTGCAATTATGGTTAATGTTTGTAATAATATAAAGTGGGTGTAAAAAAATTCAGAATATAAATGTAATATTTTTTTACATATAAAACGAATACGGAGGGGTTAAAATGAACAAAGCAATAATCCTCTTTCCGGCTTATATATTATAACACATTCCGGAAAAAATTACTATAGTAAAAATTATCTGGTGATTTTGCAGCATAATACGCAAAAAATACAGAACGTATATTCTTTAAGGGT
>WFLZ01000307.1 GCA_009177225.1 Clostridia bacterium | reverse complement strand
TGTCACAGTGAATATGTTCTTATGGCAAAGGGAAAAGTCTGCGAGCGTGAGAGCAAGAACTACAAAATAAAAACGGGTCTTGTTGAAATTTTCGTTGATGACCTCCGGATACTTGCAAAGGCTCAGACACCGCCTTTTGAAATTGTAAGCGACTCCAACGTAAACGAGGAACTGCGTCTGAAATATCGTTTTCTTGACCTCCGTCGTGAACCTCTCCAGCGTAATATAATTATGCGTCACGAGATTGCAAAAGTAACAAGAGAGTATTTCTATGAAAACGGATTTATTGAAATTGAAACTCCTATGATGATGAAATCTACTCCGGAAGGTGCAAGAGACTATCTCATTCCGTCAAGAGTACATCAGGGAAAATTTTATGCACTTCCGCAGTCCCCGCAGATTTACAAGCAGTTACTTATGATTTCGGGATATGACCGTTATATTCAGCTTGCACGCTGTTTCCGTGACGAAGATTTGCGTGCAGACAGACAGCCGGAATTTACGCAGATAGACCTTGAAATGTCTTTTGTTGATGCCGAAGATATTCAGGAATGTGTTGAGGGATTTGTTCAGCGAGTTTTTAAGGAAGTAATGAATGTTGATATTCCTACTCCGCTGCCACGTCTTACTTTTGCGGACGCTATGAACCGTTACGGTTCTGACAAGCCTGATACACGTTTTGGTTTTGAAATTCAGGATATTTCCGAAACGGTAAGTGACGTTGATTTTGTAGTATTCAAAAACGCTCTTGACGAGGGTGGTTCTGTACGTGCAATCAATGTAAAGAACGGTGCAGGTACTTACACAAGAAAAGAAATCGATAAGCTTGTTGAACACGCCAAGGGTATTGGTGCAAAGGGTCTTGCATATATCCGCTGGGCAGACGAGCCGAACTGTTCATTTAAAAAGTTCCTCGGTGACGGTCAGCTTGAAAAAATCTGTGACGCTGTAAACGCTGAAAAAGGCGACCTTGTTCTTATCTGTGCAGACAAAAATAAAACTGTTCTTTCAACTCTCGGTGCAATTCGTCTTATCTGCGGTAAGAGACTTGATGTTATTCCGGAGGACAATTATAATTTCCTCTGGATTACGGAAATGCCGTTCTTTGAGCATGACGACGAAAATAATACATGGGTTGCCGCACATCATCCGTTCACTATGCCTATGGAGGAGTGCATTGAATATCTTGACACCGACCCTGCAAACGTTCGTGCAAAGGCATGGGATTTGGTTCTTAACGGTACGGAACTTTCAAGCGGTTCTATGCGTATAACTGACTTTGAACTCCAGCAGAGAATGTTTGAGGCTCTCGGTATGACTGACGAGGAAATTCAAGCTAAATTCGGATTCCTTGTTGATGCTTACCGTTATGCTGCTCCTCCTCATGGTGGTATGGNTATCGGTCTTGACCGTCTCNCAATGATTATGTGCAAGGCTGACAGTCTCCGTGACGTTACAGCATTCCCGAAAGTTCAGAATGCAAGTGAACTGATGTCGGAATGTCCGTCTGTTGTTGACGACGAAAGTCTTTCTGTTCTCGGAATCAAGGTTAANGTTAAGGAAGATTAATTGTTAAAAAATATGAAAATTCAAAAAACACTTGACAAATGTATTTTNGTGGNGTATAATATTTGCATGAATTAAATACGTCATTAAAGGGAGCTGTCTGTAGGGATTGGCTCTCTTTATCTTTTGTTGACGTAAATAAATCTGATTTTTTGTATAAATTTTATTTAAAATGAGTATAATGTTCAAAGGGGAGCTGTCTGTAGGATAGCTCTCTTTCTGTTTATTTGAAGAAAAAAAGAACTTTATCCATTGAAAGAGGTGATATTATGGCATCTGAAGCAGTAAAAAAAATTCTTTCTGCTGAGGCTGACTCAAACAGAAAAAATTCTGACGCAAGAAAACGCAGTGAGGATATTCTTGTTGAAGCCGAAAGATATTCCGCTCTCGCCATTCAGAAAAAAATCAGTACTGCATCTGCGGAGTCTGAAAAAATCCGTTCTGAATACAGAAAAAAATCGGATATTCATGCTCANAAAGTNAANGCNNACTGTATAAAGCAGATTGAGAATATCAGAATACAGGCGNNGNAAAATATGGATAATGCAGTTAATGCAGNGATTAAANNGTTTTTCTGAAAAAATTGCTTATAAGGAGAGTGATGTAAATTGGCGAAACTCAGAATGAAAAAAATTGAACTGATTGCACTTCTGACGGACAGTAAGAAAATTGTCGAACTTCTTCAGCGTCGTGGAGTGGTGGAAATTTCCCGAAATGACGACGAAGAACTTGATAACACAAACGTTACCGCAGTAGTAGGGGAGTTTGAAAAGTTCCGAAGTACAGTTGCACAGTCTTTGGACGTACTTGAAAAGTATGCTCCTGAAAAAGTTTCTGTTACTGATATGTTCGGTGGAAAGACGGAAGTCGAAAAACACGATTTTGGCAAGGGTGCAATGCGATTGGAAAAAATCATGTCTGTTGCAGGAGATATTGTCCATAGCAGTCAGGAAATTGCGGAAGCTGAAAAGAGTATTTCGCAGATTGACATTAAATGCGATATTCTGAAACAGTGGGCTGAACTTGATATTCCGCTTAACTTCAAGGGTACGGCAACTACAACGGCTTTTATCGGTTCTTTACCGTCGGGCGTTTTTCTTGAAAATAATATGCCTGACGGAAGTTATTCGGAAATAATTTCAAAGTCCAAAGAACAGACAAATATATTTATAATCTGTAGTAAGGAAATGGCTGATAAGACCGAAGAATTTCTCCGGAAAAGTTCGTTTGTGCCGATATCCGAAACTGAAAATGAAACTCCAAAGAATATTATTGAACGCTGTAAAAATGAGCGTAAGGTTTTTGAACGGCGGTGCGAGGAACTCGGAAAGCATATCGCCGTACTTGCCGAACACCGTGAAAAACTGAAATTTGCGGTTGACTATCTGCAAATGCGTAAGGACAAATATAATGCACTAAGTTCACTGGGCTTTACGGAAAGCACATTTGTGCTGACGGGATACATTCCCGAAAAGTATGCTGATTCTCTCCGTAAGGAGATTGAAAAAAAGTACACAGCATCAATAACTTTCACAGACCCGACAGATGATGAAGATGTTCCGGTTTTACTGGAAAACAGCAGTTTTTCCGCTCCTGTTGAAAGTATTACAAAGATGTATTCAATGCCATCAAAATCGGACGTTGACCCGACACCTGTAATGTCATTTTTCTATTATCTGTTTTTTGGTATGATGCTTTCGGACGCTGGTTACGGTCTGTTAATGTTAATCGGCACAACAATAGTTCTTAAAAAATTCAGACTTGACACAAGTATGAAAAAGACTATGACAATGTTCCGTAACTGCGGAATATCAACGCTGATATGGGGGGCGTTATTCGGGAGCTGGTTCGGCGATATAGTGCAGGTTGTCGGACGTGAGTATTTCGGCAGGGAAATAGGAAGCATCGCACTATGGTTTCAGCCGTTGGACGACCCGATAAAACTTTTGCTTTATTCGTTTGCACTCGGAATACTTCACCTGTTTCTCGGTGTTGGAGTATCGTTCAAAATGGCGTGGGACGACGGCAGAAAGCTTGATGCGGTACTTGATACAGTACCGGTTTATCTTACTGTTTTAGGCGTTGCACCTCTCGCAGCCGGAATATTGACAGATNTTCCGTCAATACTGAAAACAGTCGGAACTTATCTCATGATAGCCGGAGTTGTGCTGATTGTTCTGACTTCGGGAAGAAATTCAAAATCAGTTTTCGGAAAATTTTTCGGTGGACTTTACNCCCTATACAATACTNCAACGGGGTATCNCAGCGACATTCTTTCATATTCACGACTGCTTGCTCTCGGTCTTGCTACCGGAAGTATTGCAGGTGTTATAAATCTCATAGGCACAATGCCCGAAAACATGGTTGTCAAGACAATTCTGCTCGTGGTCGTTTTCATAGTCGGTCACACAGCAAATCTTGCAATAAATCTTCTGGGTGCTTACGTTCATACGGACAGACTACAGTTTGTTGAACTGTTTTCAAAGTTCTACACAGGCGGTGGACGTGAATTTAGTCCGCTTACGGTAAACACTCAGTATATCAGATTCAAGGAGGAAAATTACAATGAATAGTATGGGAATCGCAATGGCAATTTTAGGTGCAGCGTTTGCTGCTCTTTTCGCAGGAATAGGCTCGGCAAAGGGTGTCGGACTTGTCGGCGAGGCAGCCGCAGGAGTAGTTTCGGTTGACCCGAACAAATTCAGCAAGGTTCTTATTTTACAGCTTCTGCCCGGTACGCAGGGTCTTTACGGACTTCTTACCGCAATTCTTATGCTCAGCAGAATCGGAATTATCGGCGGCAATGCCGCAGAACTCACTTTATCTCAGGGACTTATGTTTTTCGGTGCATCACTTCCGATTGCGATAGTCGGACTTTTTTCGGGTATCGCTCAGGGACGTGCGGCAGCCGCAGGTGTAGGAATTACCGCTAAAAAACCCGAACACAACGGAAAGGGTATTATTATGGCGGCAATGGTTGAAACATACGCAATTCTCGCACTTCTTATTTCGATTCTTCTTATCTATAATATCACTATATAAACAAAGCAAGGAGGGACAGAAATGTCGGGACTTGACGAAATTCTTAATATAATTAATCGACAGCAAAAAATTACGGAAGATAATATAATACGTTCAGCGGAAAGCAAGGCACAGTCTGTAAAGGCGGAGGGTGACACAAAAGCTGAAAAGGCGTATGAAGATTACATGAAAAAGGCTTCTGCACAGTCTGAAACAGAATTTAAAAATGCCTGTAACTCGGCAGATGCGGAGGCAAAAAGAAAAATTCTTAAATGCAAGGTTGAAATTATTGATTCTGCAATAGAAAGTATTATTGCAAAACTCAGAGGACTGCCGAACAGTGAATATTTTGAAATGATTCTTAAACTTGCCGGACGTAAACTTCATAAGGGTGACGGAATAATTTATTTCGGGGAAAATGACCTCCGCAGACTTCCGACAGACTTTGCGGAAAAACTTACAGTTCTTGCAAAAAAAGAGGGCGGAACGGTTGTTGTTTCAGATAAGACAGCCGAAATCAATGACGGTTTTATACTTGAATACGGTCTTATTTCTGAAAATTGCAGTTTCAGGGCAATTATTGAATCAGAAAAAGACGGTATACGTGATACTCTCGCAAGAGAACTTTTTTCGGGCAGGTGATTGAATGGGAAAAGCAGAATATGCAAGTGCGGTTTCAGCGGTAAAGGCAATGGAAAACTCACTGCTTACCCACAGTGATATGGAACAGCTTATTAATGCACGTACAAATGCAGAATTTGAATCACTTGTTTCTGCAAAGGAAACTGAAAATAAAACGCTTGCTGATGTGTGGGAAATGCTGAAAAGCTATGCACCGGACAGCCGTGAGCTTGAAATTCTCCTTTACAGGAACGATTTCCACAATCTCAAAGCCGTTCTGAAAGCGATGATTTCGGGCAGAGAACCGGAGAATTATTTTATTGAACCTTCAAACGTTGGCATTGATGTACTTAAAGAGGCGTTCAGGTCAAAGGACAGCGATATTCTGCCCGATTATATGCGTGAAACGGCTTCGGAGGCTTATGAACTTCTTACAGGAACACTTGACGGTCAGCTTTCGGATTCACTAATTGATTCGTCGGCACTTATGGAAATGCAGAAAAGTGCGGAGGAGTTTGGCGGTGAGTTCATGCAGAAATATGCGGAACTTATAACAGTTTTTGCCGATATAAAAACCGCTTACAGATGCAGTAAAATGGGCAAGTCGAGGGCGTTTCTTGAAACTGCTTTGTGCGGAAGTACCGGACTTGACAAAGAGTCACTGATAAGAGCGTCACTCGGTGGTACAGACAGCGTGATTAGTTTTCTTGAACATACACAGTACAGCGAATCCGCACGGCTTCTCAAGGAAAATCCTGCACAGTTTGAAAAATACTGCGACGACATGATTACGGAACTTGCCGGAAATGCACGTATGCAGGCTTTTGGCGTTGAACCGCTTATTGCCTATTATATAGCAAAGGAAGCAGAAATCAAGAATCTGCGTATAATTTCGGTGTGCAGGGAAAGCGGTGCGGATATTGAGACAATTACGGAAAGGTTGAGAAAATTATATGTATAAAACGGCAGTAATCGGCGACAGTGCAAGTGTTTCCGGATTTGCAGCACTCGGACTTTCCGTTTTCTGTGAAACCGACAGCAAGAAAATTTCAAAGCTTATAACAAGACTTGCGGCAAATGATTTTGCAGTAATTTATATTACTGAACCTGCGGCGGCACTGGTAAGCGATACAATAAACAAATACCGGAACAGCCGGCTTCCGTCAATAGTTCTTATTCCTGCTATAAAGGGAAATACGGGCGACGGAATGAGAGCTGTACACGAAGCGGTTGAAAAGGCGGTAGGCTCTGATATATTGAAGAATTGAGGCGATTTATAAAATGAGCNGCAAAGGAACAGTTGTAAAGATTTCAGGTCCTCTTGTAGTTGCGGAGGGAATGAGAGACGCTAATATGTTTGACGTTGTGCGTGTAAGTCAGCAAAAACTTATAGGCGAAATTATAGAAATGCACGGCGACCGTGCATCANTACAGGTTTACGAGGAAACCGCNGGACTTGGTANAGGAGANGAAGTCATTTCAACAGGTGAACCGATGAGCGTTGAACTTGGTCCGGGACTTATCGGAAGTATTTTCGACGGTATACAGCGACCTCTTGACGATATTAAAAAAGTCTGCGGAAACAGTCTTAAAAGAGGCGTTGAAGTTCCATCGCTTAAAAGGGAAAAGGTGTGGAATTTTACACCGTCTGTAAAAGAAGGTGACAGAGTTACAGGGGGCGATATAATCGGAACAGTTCCCGAAACTGATATAGTTCTTCACAAAATTCTTGTACCGAACAGCGTTGAGGGTGTTGTGAAAAAGATTTCAGCAGGTGAATTTCATGTTGACGACACTGTTTGTATTCTTGAAACCGACAAGGGTGAACTTGAATTATCGTTGTTTCAGAAATGGTCTGTACGACGTGGCAGACCATACAAAAAGAAATTATCTCCTGATATGCCGTTGGTTACGGGACAGAGAGTTGTTGACTGTCTTTTTCCGATAGCAAAGGGCGGTGTTGCGGCAATTCCCGGACCTTTCGGAAGCGGCAAGACGGTTACACAGCATCAGCTTGCAAAGTGGGCAGCCGCTGATATTATCGTGTATATAGGCTGTGGCGAGCGTGGCAACGAAATGACCGACGTTCTCAATGAGTTCCCTGAACTTATTGACCCTCACACAAACAAGTCACTTATGGAAAGAACGGTTTTGATTGCGAATACGTCTGATATGCCTGTTGCAGCCCGTGAAGCGTCGGTTTATACGGGAATAACGATTGCGGAATATTATCGTGATATGGGATATTCTGTTGCACTTATGGCGGATTCAACTTCACGGTGGGCAGAGGCTCTCCGTGAAATGTCCGGACGACTTGAAGAAATGCCCGGTGATGAGGGGTATCCCGCATATCTCGGAAGTCGTCTTGCACAGTTTTATGAACGTGCAGGGCGTGTTATCTCAAACGGTACAGACGGCAGAGAGGGAACATTATCCGTAATCGGAGCAGTTTCGCCACCGGGGGGAGACATCTCTGAACCCGTTTCACAGGCTACTCTTAGAATTGTAAAAGTTTTCTGGGGACTTGACTCAAATCTTGCCTATCAGAGACATTTTCCGGCGATAAACTGGCTTACAAGTTACTCGCTTTATGTGGATTCACTGGCAGACTGGTACAATAATAACGTTTCGGCAGAGTGGACGAAATTAAGAGCGAGATTTATGGAAATTCTCCATGACGAAGCTGAACTTAAAGAAATTGTAAAGCTTATAGGTATGGACGCACTTTCAGCAAACGACCGTCTTAAAATGGAAACAGCTCGTTCGATACGTGAAGATTTTCTGCATCAGCTTGCTTTCCATGAGGTCGATACCTATACAAGTCTTAAAAAACAGCTTTACATGATGAAACTTATACTGAATTTCAACGACAAGGCGATTGAAGCAGTCGGAAAAGGTGCAGATATTGAAGAAGTTTCGGGACTGGCAGTCCGTGAAAAAATAGGACGTTTCAAGTACGTTCCCGAAGAAAACACAGATGCGGAATTTGACAGGATTTCCGTTGAAACTGAATCCGCACTCAATAAACTACTTAGCAGGGAGGAAAACTGATGCCAAGAGAATACAGAACAATTGAAGAAGCAGCAGGACCTTTGTTGCTTGTAAAGGACGTTGAGGGTGCAACTTACGGTGAACTTGCTGAAATAAGACTTAAAAACGGCGAAAAAAGACGTTGCAGGGTTCTCGAAGTTGACGGCACAAACGCTCTTGTACAGCTTTTTGAGAATGCAGCCGGAATAAATCTTCACGACAGCAGTGTAGTATTTTCCGGTCATCAGATGGAACTCGGTGTGTCTGAGGATATGCTAGGAAGGGTTTTTGACGGTCTTGGCAGACCTATCGACGACGGTCCAGAAATTATTCCTGATATGCGTATGGACGTTAACGGTCTGCCTATGAATCCGGTTGCACGCCGTTATCCACAGGAATTTATTCAGACTGGTGTTTCC
The DNA here is from genome assembly GCA_009177225.1 of Clostridia bacterium. Lineage (GTDB taxonomy): Bacteria > Bacillota > Clostridia > Oscillospirales > Ruminococcaceae > Ruminococcus. The sequence goes on along the minus strand of WFLZ01000307.1, from coordinate 4,655 downwards.
GCAATTGACGGACTGAACACACTTGTAAGAGGTCAGAAGTTGCCTATTTTTTCGGCAAGCGGTTTGCCTCATGCACAGTTTGCGGCACAGATAGCACGTCAGGCTAAAGTACGTGGCACTGACGAACAGTTTGCGGTGGTTTTTGCGGCTATGGGAATTACTTTTGAAGAATCAGAATACTTTGTAAACAGTTTCAGAAGTACAGGAGCTTTGGACAGAACTGTGCTTTTTGTGAACCTTGCAAATGATTCTGCAATTGAGAGAATCGCAACTCCTAAAATGGCTCTTACGGCGGCAGAGTACCTTGCTTTTGAAAAGGGTATGCACGTACTTGTTATTTTAACAGATATTACCAACTATGCGGACGCTCTCCGTGAAGTTTCGGCGGCAAGAAAGGAAGTTCCGGGCAGACGTGGTTATCCGGGATATATGTACACCGACCTTGCAACGATTTACGAGCGTGCAGGACGACAGGCTGACAAGGACGGCAGTATTACAATGATACCTATTCTTACCATGCCGGAGGACGACAAAACTCACCCGATTCCCGACCTTACCGGATATATAACANAGGGNNAGATTATACTTTCCCGTNAACTTTACAGAAAGGGTATAAATCCGCCTGTTGATGTTCTGCCGTCGCTTTCACGTCTGAAAGATAAGGGTATAGGCGAGGGCAAAACCCGTGCAGACCATTCCGACACCATGAATCAGCTTTTTTCCGCATACGCAAGAGGAAAGGACGCTAAAGAATTAATGGTTGTACTCGGTGAGGCGGCACTTACCCCGACAGACCTGATTTATGCAAAATTTGCTGACGAGTTTGAGAAAAAATACGTTTCGCAGGGANTCGACAACGANAGAACTATTGAAGATANGCTTTCTGTGGGCTGGGAACTTCTTNAATTCCTGNCAAGAAGTGAACTACGTCGAATCAGGGAAGAATATCTTGATAAATATTATGAGGGGTGAACGCTTTGGCAAGACTTAACGTAAATCCCACGAGAATGGAACTCAGTAAACTGAAAAAAAAATTACAGTCGGCACGTCGGGGTCACAAGCTTCTCAAAGACAAACGTGACGAATTAATGAGACAGTTTATGATTTTAATTAAGGAAAACCGTCAGTTGCGTGCAGAAGTCGAAACGGCTATTGCGGAGGCTGATAAATATATGGCGGTTGCTGGTTCTGTGATGCAGAGGGAAGTACTTGAAACTGCACTTATGATTCCGAAACAGGAAGTTGAACTTGAAGTGAGTGAAAAGAATGTCATGAGTGTTTGTATTCCGGAGTTTAAGACAAAATACAAGACGAGTGATGCAAACGACATATATTCCTATGGTACGGCTTTTACGTCAACTGACCTTGACGGTGCGGTAAGTGCGTTGAGTGAGATTTTTCCTAAAATGATACGTCTTGCGGAAGTCGAAAAGGCGTGTCAGCTTATGGCAGACGAAATTGAAAAAACACGTCGTCGTGTAAATGCACTTGAACATATCATGATTCCCGACTATGAGGAAACTATTAAATATATCACTATGAAACTTTCGGAAAACGAACGTAACACAACTACGTCATTAATGAAAGTAAAGGACATGGTTCTGAAACAAAGTCACAATTATCACTGAATAAAAAAGGGAAGTCAACGGCTTCCCTTTAGTTTGTCTATAATTTCTTTTAAAATAGGTGCGATAAAAATTGCAGGAATTACATACATCATAGCATATTTCATTAAAATAATATGAAGTGGATTACCGCAAATAATAAGGATAATTCCGGAAATACAGGCTATATTGTTCGGAACTATTATAAAAATAAAACATAGAAGTTCATAAAGCGTAATACTGTGGTTGTCTGAAAAGTCAAAACCGCTGTGTATATGAGGGTGAATCATGAAATGTAGAAATTTCGGCACACTGAAATAATTATCATTCGGATATCTGCGTGAAATACAGCATATATGAATGTATACTATCATAAATATATCGAGAATAATATAAATTATTTTATTCATTTCATCAATCATTCTTTCAAAAAAGTCACCCCCAAAAGGAGTGACTTTTTAATATTACTTATTCTTTTTAGCTTCAATTTCAGCAAGAGCGTCCTTGCGTGAGAGATTTATTCTGCCCTGTCTGTCGATTTCAAGAACCTTTACAACTATTTCGTCACCGACTGAAACAACATCTTCAACCTTTTCTACTCTCTGCTTGTCGTGTTTTGAAATGTTTACAAGACCGTCTTTTCCGGGAGCTATTTCAACGAACGCACCAAAGTCCATAATTCTTACAACTTTACCCTTATAGATTGCACCTACTTCGGGGTCATTTGCGATAGTGTGAACAATCTGAAGTGCCTTTTTAGTCTTGTCACCGTCAATACCACTTATAAATACGTTTCCGTCGTCGCTGATGTCGATTTTAACTTCACAGTCTGCGGAAATTTTCTGTATAACCTTACCGCCCTGACCGATAACTTCACGGATTTTGTCTACCGGAATTTTTGTCTGGAGCATTTTGGGCGCATACTTATTTACAGTAGGTCTTGACTCGGGGATAGCCTTAAGCATAATTTCGTCAAGAATATAAAGACGAGCTTTTCTTGTCTTTTCAAAAGCTTCCCTGATGATAGCAGGAGTAAGACCGTCAACTTTGATATCAACCTGAATAGCGGTGATACCTTTGTGAGTGCCACCTACTTTGAAGTCCATATCACCGAAGAAGTCTTCAAGACCCTGAATGTCGACCATAGTCATGAAGTCGTCACTGTCGGGGAGAGTGATAAGACCGCATGAAATACCTGCAACGGGTGCTTTAATCGGAACACCTGCGTCCATAAGTGCGAGAGTAGAGCCACAGATAGAACCCTGTGAAGTAGAACCGTTTGAAGAAAGCACTTCTGAAACAAGTCTGAAAGCGTATGGAAATTCCTCAACGGACGGGATTACAGGTGCTAAAGCTCTTTCAGCCAATGCACCGTGACCGATTTCACGTCGTCCCGGACCTCTGCTTGGCTTTGTTTCGCCAACTGAGTATGACGGGAAGTTATACTGGTGCATATATCTCTTTGATTCTTCTTCATCGAGACCGTCAATTTTCTGTGAATCGCTTACAGGTCCGAGGGTTGCAATAGTGAGAACCTGTGTCTGACCTCTTGTGAAAAGACCTGAGCCGTGAACTCGTGGGAGCAGACCTACTTCAGCAGCAAGCGGACGGATTTCGTCGATACCTCTGCCGTCAACACGTTTACCGTTGTAGAGCCATTCACGGACGATTTTCTTCTGAAGCTTATAGATGCACTCGTCAATCATTGCAGTCTGTTCGGGATAAATTTCGTCGAACTTTGCGTGAATATCGTCAACAATAGGAGAAAGTCTCTCGTCACGGACTGTCTTGTCATCTGTATCAAGAGCGAATTTAACACGTTCAGCGGCAAATTCCTCAATAGCGTCAAACATATCGTGGTCAACTTCCTGAGACTCAAAAGTAAACTTCGGCTTTCCAATCTGATTTTTAATATCATTTATGAAAGCAACCATTTTCTTGATTTCTTCGTGACCTTTGAGAATAGCTTCAAGCATTGTATCTTCCGGAACTTCGTTCGCACCTGCTTCAATCATGACGATTTTTTCAGCAGTTCCGGCAACTGTAAGAGTGAGGTCTGTTTTTGCACGCTGTTCAAGTGTAGGGTTGAGAATTATTTCACCGTCAACAAGACCAACATTGATACCTGCAATAGGACCATTCCACGGAATATCAGAAATTGAAATAGCGATTGAAGTAGCAATCATTCCGGCGATTTCGGGGGAATTGTCGGGTTCTACTGCGAGGACTGTCATAACAACAGAAACGTCGTTCCTCATGTCCTTGGGGAAAAGCGGTCTGATAGGTCTGTCAACACATCTTGAAGTGAGTATAGCCTTTTCAGACGGCTTGCCCTCTCTCTTTGTGAAAGAACCAGGGATTTTTCCGACTGAATAAAGTCTTTCTTCATAGTCAACAGAGAGTGGGAAAAAGTCGATGCCCTCTCTTGGTTTTGCACTTGCTGTAACGTTAGCCATAACAACAGTTTCGCCATATCTTACCCAGCATGAACCGTTTGAGAGACCGCAGGTCTTGCCGGTTTCAACGATAAGGGGTCTGCCGGCATAGGTAGTTTCAAATGTTCTGTAATTTTCAAACATAAAATGCCTCCAATAAAAAAAGTGTTTTGCAGCGGCTTTAGCAATAAACTCTGACACAGGAAAAATCATTGTATCACAGTTTAATGCTAAAAGCCGTATCTTTTGATTATTTAAGCCTGAAACTTTTCAGCCATTCAAGCATAGAATCTTCATAATTGTTTCTGTCGCTTTCCCTGCACTGAATCGCAACACTGTAGACAGCATCATCTCCTTTGAATATACTTTCAATAGTGAATACTTTATCTGTATTCTTGAAAGTTCCTGAAGACTTTTTTACTGTCGAATAGTAGTATCCGTTGTTTACAGGTTTTATATCAAGTTTTACATTGTTGATAGTAATATTGTTCGACTAGCGTTTTATATCAATATTTATAAGGTGTTAGTTCACTGAGTAGGAGAGTTTAACTACACTGAATCCGGTTTTTGAGTTCTAGTAATATTCTATGTGTTCCTGTATGTGGGAAGTGTCTCA
>WFLZ01000318.1 GCA_009177225.1 Clostridia bacterium | reverse complement strand
TGATTTCCCATAGCACCGCATTTTTTGCACTTTCTACCAAGAAAAAACATTGTAAAATCGGGATAATAATGACTTTTAATGCTCACTAATGACCACTAATGCAAAATAACTTTACTTATAGCATACAATACGATAATTGTCAATAATCTGCGTATTCTAAAATATTATTTTCGTATATAAAAAATTACTACGTATTGTTTTGCGAATATACGCAATATCTCCGCATTGAAATTTCTGAGGTGGTACAATGGAAATACAGCAGGCGAAAGTCGGCTGAATATAAAACAGAAAGGTCGTAGATATATGAATAAATCTACGCAGTGGGCAACGCCCACACCACTCCGTCCCGACGGAACAAACCTCCTGCCGTTCCCCGTGAACGCACTGCCGCCTATATTAAGAGATATGATGCAGGCGATAGCGACCACAACCTCAACTGATCCTGCAATGGTAGGCACGGCGATACTCTCGGCGGTGAGCTACTGCTTTTCGGGAATGTACCGAATGTCGGCAAAGCGTGACCATACAGAACCGCTGGTACTCGATGCACTCACCGTAGCAGAGCCAAGTTTTAAGAAGTCGCCTGTTATCTCAATGGTGAAGCGACCGTACATACAGTTCACCCACAACTGGAACGAGAACAACAAGCAGGACATTTTTAAGGCTCAGGCAGAACGCAAGCTCTTAGAGGGCAAACTGTTAGCTCTTGAAAAGAAAGAGGATGTAACTGCTGACGAGATCGCCAAGCTCCAGGCTGACCTGAGCAATATCCCTCCGAGCAACTTTCGCAGGATTGTTGTGGATGATATTACTCCTGAGTCTCTTGTGAACCAACTCGAAGAAAACGGTACTCTGCTTATGATCTCAGACGAAGCTGGAATGCTCGGTAATTTCAGCGGACGTTATTCCAACAATATCCCGAACCTCGACTTNCNTTNGAAGTCNTGGAACNGCGNGACCTACATCANCGATANAGCAACAAGNNCAAGTATATTNTNCANAAAGCCGTATATGTCGATATGTCTTGCCTGTCAGCCTTATGTGTTCGACAGTATGATAAGCAACACAGCTTTCCGTGGAAGCGGTTTGATTGCCTATTTGGTATATTGTTTTCCAATAAGCAATATCGACTCTTATAGATAATGACACTCAGCCCATTCCCTAATAAGTCTTCAAGAATTACAAAAAACTTGTGTATAAGCTACTAAGCGACAGGTTCACAGATAAATTTAAATTTAATAAAAAACAGGAGTATTTTTTCAAAATTCTCCTGCTTGTTAATTATTTACTTTGCCATCTGTGACCACAATCTCTACAANATAACTCTATATGCTTTTTATTTTTAGTTCCAGTAAAACATAATGATGTTCCTCCAGTAACAATTCCTAAAGCGATTTTAGCCTTTGAAGTTTTTTCCTTTTTTTATGATCAAAAACAGTAAAAGGCTTTAATGGATTAAGATTTAGTGTAGTCTGTTCTTTGTAATTAACATCATTTGATAATACTTCCAAATTGAAACCTTTACATTTTGGACATTTTAATTTTGACATAATTCATCACCCTCTATTATTATACAACATAATAATAGGTATTATCAACATACAAATTGCACAAAAATGCTAAAAAATCATTCATTATTATCAACTAAAATACAGACAATTATTTAAATTATCGACGAAATCTTCGAGGAACTTTTCGCTTTTTAGGAGAGCATTGACGGCGGTGCTGTCAGTGTTCCGACTAAGGCTAAAGAGCCTGCATCTGAAAAGGTGGAAATGCTCACGATCAAGGAGAGTACCGAGTTGATCGGCGGTCTGTCCGAGCATACCGTCCGTCAGCTCGTTGCGCAGGGTAAAGTGAAATCCGTCCGCACAGGTGAGGGTAAGTGTGGCAAGATTCTTGTCAACAAGTCTGACCTTGTGGCGTACTTTCAGAAGTAAATTTGGCTGTTCCGTCAGCTCATTAACCCCGTAGGGCGCATAAGACACTTTTGATAGACGGTCGCTCGGCTGTCGAAAGTGTCTTTGCGTTACTCTTGCCAAGAGTAACAGAAGCAAATTCGGCTATGCCGAATTTTTCGGAGCTGCGCTCCGTGTCTGTTCCACAGACTTTTTCGTCAGAAAATTCGCCGCTTATGCAGCTTATCAGATAGGAATGATATGTATAGAACAAAGAACTTTGAGCGGCTGTTTTGGTTGTGGAGACTTTAACCATAACAACCGTTCGATNATTACAGAGAATGTCCAAGAGGANAGAATCAAAGATGACATCATCATCTGCCAGANGTCATTGAAGCAGCTCTATCATGAGCTGTTNGATGAAGCTCTTGCGGAGTTCAATTCCCGACAGACAAGGNGTGACAGNAANATCGCNAANTANCAGGANCATATCCGTCATAGCCGTCAGGAGAAAGAATTTTATGAGGTGCTGTTTCAGGTTGGCAACAGAGACGATACCGGTCTTGAATCTGATATGTGTAAAGAAGCTGCTGAGGTGCTTGCGGAATATGCTCGGACTTTTCAGGAGAGAAATCCCCATTTGATTCTGTTTAATGCCGTGGTACACATGGACAAAAGTACACAGCACCTGCACCTTGACTTCGTACCAGTGAGTGATGAAGCCCGAAAGAATGGTATGCGTGTCCGCAACTCTCTCACAGGAGCGTTACGGCAGCAGGGACATACAGGTACAGGGCTTTCCCGAACGATCACCATTGACTGGCTTGAACGTGAAAAAAAGCATATCGGGCAGCTTATAGTTATTCTACTTAAAAACAAAACATTAAGGATAGCGAAGAACATAATGAATAGTATCATTTAAAGAAATGTTTATACGTAAAAAAGCTCTTATTCTGTGCTTGAATACAAACCAGTATTTTTCAATGGGATTGAGTTAAGAAGAATATGGCGGAAGAAAAATAAGATTGTAACCATATTTACTGCATATTTCATAAAGTTGCTTTTTACGATGAAAAGATGCATTGTCCATAACAATAGTCGTACTTTTTTCAAGGCAAGAC
>WFLZ01000241.1 GCA_009177225.1 Clostridia bacterium | reverse complement strand
TTTGTCAAGCCTTTTTCCAAACTTTTCAGATGAATTTCTGCAAACTTGTTTCCCAAAGTCCAAAATCATTCCTCTGAAACTTTTTCTTCGCTCCCGTTCGACAGCTTTTTTATTATATCACAACTGTCGGATTTTGTCAACTAAAAAACTTTCAATTTTTAAAATGCGTTTTTGTTTACTTTTACAAAATTCAATAAGTGAAGAATGCACTCTTTACAATATAATCAGCATCGAAACTGTACCATTTATTATTATACTCATATACTTCGACATAATATTCTACATTCGTAACCTCTCCATTATATTTTGATTCAATATCTACACACACTTTATAGGCTTCTTCAGATTTGTGACTTGCCTGAATTTCACTAAGAGATTCATTTATTTCCTGCATTGCGTCTATATCTAACTTTTCCTTATGTGTTGCAGATACTGAAACATTGGTATTTTTCCATGCTTTTTCGTCTTCATTACTACGTATAAGTTTATGTCTCAAGTATTCTTCTATTTTTTCATTTATCTGATTCTCTGTAACATTATACCTATTTCCCCAATATGTTTTACACTCTTCAGGCATTAACTTCATCATTATATCTGCATCTATACCAAAAAAAGCNGTGTAATACTGCTCCGNAGCTTTTTCTGCACTTGAGTATCCACTTTTCACTTTANAATTATTGTCATTACCGCANCCAGTTAAACTTAAATTACTTATTATCATCATTGATGCCAATATTGCAGTTATTATATTTTTCATAAATCTGTCCTCCTAAAAATATTTCATAAGATTTCGTCCAACATCAGTATACCATAGTATTTCAGATTTGTCAAGTAATAATTTACAATAGTATTGCAATAATTGACTGAAAGGAATGATATTATGTTTGAAGAACGTATAAAAGAATTAAGGATATCGTTAGGATTAAACCAAATTCAGTTTGGCAGAAAGCTCTTTGTCACAAAACAATGTATCAGCAACTGGGAAAATGGCAATATACAGCCATCTGTGGATATGCTGATAAAAATATGTACAACTTTTTCCGTAAGTGCCGATTATCTTTTAGGATTAAGCAGTAAATGCACTCTTGATGCCGAGGGACTGACAAATGAACAGATACTTCATATAAGAAATATAATAGACGATTTGAAAAAACTTCAATAAAAAAGCAGACAGATTTTACTCTGTCTGCACAGTCTGTCGAAAAACCCCGATTTCGGAATAGAAATCGGGGTTGAAGTTTTGAGTAAAATTAAAAACAAAGAGTAATTCTTGAAAAGAGAGGAAAAACGAAGTGAAAACGGAGGTCACCA
>WFLZ01000139.1 GCA_009177225.1 Clostridia bacterium | reverse complement strand
GCTGTTCCGAGCGGAAAATATACTGTAAGAAATATCAACAGCGAACTTTTCCTTTCCGGAAAAAACGGAAACGCAGTGCAGGGCGATTCACAGAACTGGACTTTAACAAAACAGAACGACGGTTCATATACCGTTGAGAACGCAGAGGGAAAAGCACTTACAGTTGAAAACGGTTCTGCAAAGGACGGTACAAACATTATTCTCTCAGATGCAACCGGTGATATATCACAAAAATTCTATCTGCAATGCAATAAAGACGGTTCGTATTCGCTCCTTACAGCGGTTTCGGACAAAATTTCCTGTGCTGACGTTTTTGAAATAAGTACGGAAAACGGTGCAAATATATGTGAGTGGGAATACTGGGGCGGTGCAGGTCAGAAATTTATTCTTGAACCGGCAGGAAAAATCAAAGGCGACGTTAACGCAGACGGAACATTCTCAATTGCCGACCTCGTTATGATGCAGAAATTCCTGCTTGCCGACGGAAATCTTACAGACTGGTCTGCCGGAGATGTCTGCGAGGACGGAAAAACAGACGTATTTGACATGGTTATTATGAGAAAAATGATTACTTCAAAATAAATCATATAACACTTGACAAACTTTATCTCATGTGCTATAATCAGTGTGTAAATTGCAGAAATTNTGCATTTAATTTTACAAATATANTTTANGGANATTGTTGTTTGANTANAAATAACAGACCTGAGATTGTAGCGTAAACGGGAGGTTTGCGAATACATTCTCACACAAGCNTCCCGTTGTTGCGGTCAACAACNNTCAGGAGNAAAAACAATGAANAAAAATGACTATNTTATTCNTCAGGAAACAAAAACCGATTACCGAGCCNTAGAAAATCTCANCCGTGAGGCTTTCTGGAATTTAAGCGTTCCCGGAGNAAACGAGCATTATCTCGTACACATAATGAGAAGTCACGCTGATTTCATTCCGGAGCTTGATTTTGTAATTGAAGTCAACGGAAAAGTCATAGCTAACATAATGTATACCAAAGCACAGCTTACTGACGGTTACGGCAAAGTAAAAGAAATTCTTTCGTTTGGTCCGATAAGTGTTTTACCGGAGTATCAGCGTATGGGTTACGGCAAAATTCTTATTGAACATTCGTTTAAAAAAGCGGTGGAACTCGGTTACGATACTGTTGTTATCTTTGGAAATCCCGATAATTATGTATCACGGGGATTCAGAAGCTGTGTAAAATACAATATCTGCCTTGATGGTGATTTTTTCCCTGCTGCACTTCTTGTGAAAGAACTGCGTGACGGAGTACTTGACGGCAGAAAATGGTATTTCCACGAAAGCACAGTNATNGAACTTCTCGGCAACGACGAAAAAACTGAACAGTTTGACGCAGAGTTTCCGCCTAAAATCAAGGAATGGAAACCAAGTCAGGAGGAATTTTTCATTCACTCACATTCAGTGATTCAGTCGTAAAATAATATTAAAAAAGTCCCTGTTTTTCAGGGACTTTTCTTTTTTCAGATTCCGTAAAATTCACGGAAAAATTCTATAAACATATCGGGAATAAACTGCCAGTGTCCCGAATTTTCATATATTTTGCATTTTGTTGTTGTAACGCCGTGACTTTCCAGACGTTTTACAAGATTTTCTATCCCCTCAATAGCATATGCGTACACTTAAGCGTATTTAGCAAATTGAAAAAGTGAGGGAAGTCTTTTGCGTTTAGAATTGGCACAGAAAGCAGGTAAATCAGCTAAAGTTTTACAGCTAAAGTCATAAGAC
>WFLZ01000161.1 GCA_009177225.1 Clostridia bacterium | reverse complement strand
CCTTATACATCGCCATTAATTCCGGTAAATTCGCAAAATTTGCAAAACTCGTTTTCATCTTCAGCGTTCCGTCTGCCGTCTGCTGATTTTTGGTTACAACGTTTCCAAAAGTCGCTGCCCAGTCGTCAAACCTCTCAACTCCTGCCTGTTTCAGTAAGTCCGGACGTAAATATCTTGTCATTACATAAAGCTCTGTCATTGAATTGGAAACAGGTGTGCCCTACGCAACACCTTAACAACGATAAGAAGGTAAAGTTCGGACGGTTGATTTTGCAATATATCACTGAGAGAGCAAATACCAAAGTTGACGTAATGAAAACAGTTCTCAAAGGTGAATTTTCTAAAAAAACAATCCTATATCTATAAATAAACACAAAAAAGAGTATTAATCTCTCCAAATAAGAGAAATTAATATTCTTTTTTATAAACTTAATTTTTTTAATTACATAAGTATTAAATATTTAAGAAAAAATACATAGTATATGCATCCAATTTTTAAGATAACACTATACAAAGAACACCTAAAGTTTTCGCACTTCATCTACTTGCATATTTTCCGTTATATCGCACAAAACCTCTTGAAATACGTTAGCATTCCTGCATTAGTCTTGTACAATCTGTCAAAAATCCGACTGCGTACAGTTCTAAAAAAATCAGTTTCGCGGAGTTACTCTGACGTTGCTGTTTGGTGATATAGTGATAGAAGTAGACGGAGCTGTATTATCACTAATAACATTGCGGATCAGATCGTTTACTGAAAAATGACTGAAAGGTAAAGATGTATTCACCAAAATAAATTTGAAGTCGTTTTTTGTCATATTTGGACAGGAAGTAAGTATTTGAATTGTGCAACTATACAAACTTTGATTTTGATAGGCACTTTTTGTATAAAAAAGGCATTACTATATTAGAGAATAAAATAAATTATAGATAAATATTTTGATTTTTGTGCAGTCATACAAATATTTCAAAATTCGCTCGAAATTTGTAACTTTTTGGAGCTGGAAATAATTATATATTAGAGACGTTCAAAGTCTTATTTTAGGACAAGCGTTCTCAAAAGAAGAGAATTGTATATTAGGACTGTGTGTATAGAAGTTATTTGGAAACAAGGTTAAGACCGATATGGCAAGATATGAGAATAAGGATTGGATTTGTGTGATTAAATGCTGATTTTTCTTATTAATAAAATTAAAATATTTTTGTAATAATTTGTTGACAATTACTCATCAATTTGGTATAATATGGTTATATTTAATAATAAATCAAATATTTTATTATTAAATTAAATATAATTTTTTAAAGGAGGCTTTATATGAAAAGCAAATTCAAACGTATAATTTCAGGCATACTTAGTGTGGCGGTGATGATTAGTGCTGTGCCTATCGTTTCAGCTAATGCCGAGGAAAGCACAGAGCCGTATCCGTATACGCTGTTTGCCGCTTCAAGTGATGAGGGTGCTATTACCGTCAATGCAGGAAATTTCTGTGTAAACGGTAATGTAGCTACCAATGGCACTATTGTTTCAAGCGGCAATATGAACATCAATGGAATAAGAACCGAAAGTGCCCAAGAGTCCATGATCTTTATCTTTGATAAGATAGACAATCAGTATTTTTCAGCCTCTAATGTTGATGAACACGATGAGGACTATATCCTTGATGAAATGAACATCAATATCAATGTGCCTACCGAGGTGCAGGGTGAAGCGACACTAACCGGAAACATTAACATTAACAACGCTTTGAAAGCAATTGAAGATGTTAAACTCTACGGAGAAGTAAAGAATACTAACGATTCTGTAGTATTCTCAAAGTACGGAGACATTGTTATTGAAAGCCAGAATGTAAACCTCAACGGACTTGTCTATGCTCCGTTCGGCAGTGTAACGATTGACGCTCAAAATCTTAACCTCNANAATNTGNTTATCATTGCTGAAAGTATCGTTTTGACCTGTCCTAATGTTAATGCNAACAATAGCAGTAATGCAAGCTCGTTCGTGGGGACAACCTCAGNACCGTTGGATATTCCTTATGATGAATGGCAGTACATGAAGGATGAAAACGAAAATGGCTGTCCTGACTTTTTTGAAGATCCATCAAACTGGACTTTGTTACCGGATAGCGATGGAGAAGGTATTCCTGATGTAATAGAAATCGTTCTTGGCAGTGACATTTACAATGTAGATACTGATTCAGATGGTCTGGATGATTATTATGAAGTATTCACTCTGCTCACTGACCCTACTATTGTAGACACTGATGGCAATGGCATTAGTGATTATGATGAAGATTATGATAAGGATGGTCTTTCTAACGGTGAGGAATATCACCTTGGTACTGAACCTGAAATGAGAGATACTGACAGAGACGGTCTTTCTGACGCTGATGAAGTTAATATCTATTTAACTGATCCTTTGATGTACGATACTGATTCAGACGGTATTTCTGATGGAGACGAGATCACACTGAAAACTAATCCACTTGAAGTAACCGAGAATACCAAGTATTCATTCACCCAAACATTCACTCCTGCTGATTTCGGATATGAGGATGATGAATTTATTCCAGATGTTGAATTCACTTCAGATGCGAAGGGTATCCTAACATTTAAGATGGAATATCGTTATTCTGATCTTAAGTTTAATCCTATCACCCCTGGTTATCTCGCAAACAGCATGAATTTCAGTACAGAAGGAGAATTCGGAAAGGCAATACTAAAATACCATATTCCTGATGAACTACTGAATTTAGAAGAGTTTGAACCTGCAATTTACTATTTTAATGAAGATACAATGTGTCTTGAAGAGTTGAGTAATGCTGTATTGGAAGGAAATGTACTTTCTGTCACTTTGGAACACTTTTCCTCATACGCTGTCATGAACAAAAAGGCTTTTGAAAAGAAGTTTTCTGATAAGAGCGAAATGATTAAGTATNTTCCTCNTTCTGATGACAAATTCAATGNACAAAAAGCGGATACAGATGTTGTATTTNTTCTTGATNATTCTGGTANCATGNGTAATAATGATCCAAGTAACATGAGAAAAACGGCAACCTCTAATTTNATAGCANCCCTGCCAGAAACAGACAACGTGGGTATTGTTTCGTTCACATCAGAAACTCCAAAGAAATTACTGAATCTTACTAAGGCAACTACAGAAGGTAAGTCTGATGCAATTTCAGCACTTAATCAGTTGGCGAATTATGGTGGAACAGACGGAAGTCGTGGTTTACATGAAGGTATTACAATGCTGAAGAAGGCTGATGATCACAACATTAGATGTATAATCTTTCTTACAGATGGAGAAGACACAAATTACACATATTCTTACAAAAGTATCATTGAAACTGCCCAATCAGAAAGCATTACTATTTTTACAATCGGATTGAAGAACTACATAAACGGAGAACGTCTTGACGAGATTGCCACAGAAACCGGCGGAAAATTCTTTGAAATAGATGATCTCAGTGAACTTGGTAAATGCTATGAAGAGATCCGTAATTTAACTATTGATTACATCACAGATTCAAATGAAGACGGTATTAGTGATTATTTCACATGGAAACTTTGCTCTGGTCAAATGACAGACGGCTATGGCAATACAGTATATCCATTCGGAAATCCTTATGACTGCTCTGAAGGTGGTATTGATTATTCCACTATTAAAAGTAATGACGATTTTATCAAGGCATTCAAGAAAACTGCTGAAGCTATCTTTGAGCGAGTTCAAAAAAATGATGATTTAGATGGCGATAACTTAAAAAATGGTGACGAAATCAAGATCCTTAATTCTAATCATAGATATTATGCATATATTTATTCTGATCCTAATTGCTCTGATACCGATGCTGACGGAATAAATGATTATGATGAGATAAATGTACATGAAACCAAACCTGATAAATTTAGTGCTGTTAGCAATTTTAATCAGTATTATTCGCTTACTTATGACGACTATTATATAGCAAGTATTTACAAAGATCAGGTTTTAGATGGAAACATATGGAATAATCTTGGTCTTGCTATTTCTAAGCTATACAGCAAAAATTGTAAGCATGACATATATGT
>WFLZ01000153.1 GCA_009177225.1 Clostridia bacterium | reverse complement strand
TGAGAAGTCGCTTTCGGACCCTTGACAAAATTAAGGATAATACCCGGCAAATCGGTAACTCGTCTCGTAGTTGAGTTTGTCAGGAAAAAGTCTCCTGTAGCAGTTGGGCGCATCTCTTTGGCACTTCGGTGACTTATCAGCGCGTCCGGATAACGGTAAACAAGTATATCAATAAGGTTACGGCGCACGATGTTTTCCAGACTATCTATAAGGTTAGTCGTATAGATACGGGGCGCGACCTTACGCAATTCACCGTCCTTCTCCTTCTTGCTGAGCACACGGGAAACATTCGGGTCTGAAGAACCGAAAATAATCTCTTTCTGGGTGTCAACTTTAACTGCCATACAAAAAATCACGATTAAGAGACTACAAAGGTACAAAATTTTGCGATTATAACCCCAGGGTTTACAAAAAACTGAGTTTAATAAAGTCATACACAGGCATCCATATTCCGATTATCACGTAATAATTGATTTAAGCGGCTTAAGTCAAAAAATCTACTAATCCGTTCTTTCTGTTCTGGTTAAGTGTATTATACGGTTAGTCCACCCACCAACCGGAAAAATCTACTGCCCCCCAATTAGTCCTGTAATTGCGAATATATAAAAGAAAAAAGCAGTCATCAAAATTTGATAACTGCTTAATTTTAAGGATTTTATTTGTGATCCGCCTGGGATTCAATATTTTGCACTCAACTGGATTGATTGTCACTGTTTTATCATTCGTGTCCTATTCCTAGTCCACGAATTGCACACGGCATGAATTCATCGTTTCGCTGTGATTTGCCATGTGGTTACGGCCGAAACCTCTGTCACGAAAGGTGTTAGAGTAACCTCTTTCACACTGCAAAGATAATAAAAAAATCCCATTATTAGTACATTAACAACTTAAAGCTTAAAAAATTCATAATATTGATAACTGGTATCGTAAATTAGATTAGGTTACAATAATTGTCATTTGATAAACTGTCCACTGCCATCTAGTAGCCCAAGTTGTATGAGAATATCGCGTTTTAATTTGGATAATGGTCGGTCAAGATTTTTTTCTGGCAGATATTCAGTACCGAAAAACATACGAAAAACATCTTCGATCGAACACTTATACATTGCCAATGCATCCTTAAAAAGCCCCTTTATGTAGTCAGGACTATTCTCAATACTCCAGTCCATTATATCTTTAGCTTCNAGCATACCATGATATGCGTNAATCTCGGACAANGCTAAATCCTCAACCATACGTTTTTCATTNTCATCGCAATTTGAAGTGTCAATACTCACAATAAAACTCATTAGGCCNTTAGGNTCGGGATTGGGAACTCTCTTGAATCGGAATGGTGGTTCTGGCTTATCATACAAATAAGGATGAATATGAGTTTCAAGACTAAATTCCGTTTTCCCTTTTATTGATGAATTGCATACAGGACAACATGGAATCAGATTGAAAATATTCAATGAAAGCATCGGGAAATCGGACTTGTCAAACCAGTGATCCAAGTGTGGTCTTACTATGCGGCTCCCCTTCTTCATATTTCCGGGTAAGGCCGCTTTTGTCCCTGAAACGGTTGTGATGGTATAATGTCGATTGCAATAGGGACATGTGAAAGAACCCAAACTGTGTGAGATATAGTAAGACCTCCTTTTCTTTTGACTGATTTCGTTTTCATAATCGAAAACCCCCAGTAAGTTGGACTTTATATCTTTTAATTTTGATGCCTTCTCTTCTTCGTGCAAGCCATTATAAATTGCACTGATTTTCCGCCACAGCCACTTGTTCAGAATGAAGGATTTTTGTGGCTTAGCTGTAAGTAGTTTTATAAGATTATTATCCCCAATTTCATCTGATATGAGCACAGACTTTACTTCTGCTGACAACTTATCAGTAGAAGTAATTCTATTTCTAAGTCCTGGCAACATTTCTAATTTATACCAGTTGATAAGTTCTGTAGTCGGTTGTGATAAATTCCACATAAACGAATATTCATTTATTAAGTTCGTTTAACTTATCGGTTAACCTTTGGATTTCAGCCTCTATACGCTTCCGTTCCATCATGTTGTTAATAGGGACATAATTATGAAACTCATCCATTAAGACTTTTCGGAGAATGGGCTCATCGACTAATGATATTAATGACCGAAGCCTGCGGAGATTATTCACAGTATTATCATCGTTATTTTTTATCCTTGTGGAGTAATGTCTAAGTATTCTAATCCAACGAGCTATGTCGTTTAGGACGTATTGGGCATGTTCTCCTACAGCACCGTCTTTTAAGAAAAACGGGTGCTTCAGAATATCATGTATATTTGCTCCGAACGACTTAATCTTTGATGAATTCAAGGATGTTCCATCTTTTTGTAATGCCAGAATATTTCTTGCAGGAATATCGGATAGTACAAAAGGAGAGTGTGTTATAAGAAGGATATGAATATTCTTTACCGACATGAAAAGACACTGATTTACACTGTCAAGTAGAGCTTTAATCAAACGACGTTGTAGATCAGGATGAAAATACAGTTCGATTTCTTCTAAGATGATGTTGATGTCTTTATAATAAGCAAGGTCTTCAGAAAAAGTGAGAGCAACTGAATCAATATTAATCAACTGGTACAGTATTCCTGTAATACTATAAATAAACTGCCTTTCCCCGGAACTTAAAGAATTAAATCGTACTGGTATATTAGTATACAAATCTTTTACGATCACTGATGATGAAATGAAAGGAGGAGGTGTCAGTTCCTCAATTGTGTCACATCTTAAACGTAATTTAAATCGATCGTCTTCGTGTTCTTTAAGCATTTCCAATATTCTTTCTGCATCAGAAGCTACAGTTTCAATATCAATATAACCTACATCATCCGTATTATCAAATAAACCGTACTTAAGATATATCAAAGTTTGACGTATCTTTCGAGTGACATGAGATTCATCTTTGGCAAGTGCCACTACTAAATGATGAACTTCCATAAGATTTATTTTGGTCCTTACGCGCGAATGGTTCCTATAAAAGTATTTCCGATAACGTGAGTGCTTGCAGGTAATCTTCAATGTTTTATATACAAGATAATCAAGAGCATCCTCTCCATATTTTCTTTCGTTAGCAATGGCTAGAAGGTCACAATCTGCAATCTGTCCCCACTCAAGTATTATCTTAGTACGCAATACATTAAAACCTGCTTGTGTGAGATTATATTCAGCATGCTTCTTCAGATACTTTAAATCATAGCGAACACCAGTAACCGAAAGATTTAGACCAATAATTGACAGATGATCGTTTATCTTACGAAATCTTGATTTAGGAGAGATGATTACGCTTATGAATCGGTTATGTGCAAGCCAATTCTCCTTATTGATATCAATTACACCATCAATACGGGCTGGATAAAGGACCAATGGGACCTGATATGACTCTCTTCTATGAAAAACACCTGACAGCCAGCTTCTTTCATGAGATTTTATCATATTTGGCAGCATATTGCAGCACTTGGCCTCATATTGAGTACTTAAGAACTCATCGGCAAAGTCGCTGTGGTTATACGCATATATACTGAAATTGGATAAATAAGTGTAAAAGAAAGTCTCAAGCAGCTCTTTTTTTGTAATATGTCCTTCATTATTTCGATATGCCTTGAACGGAATTAACCCTTCCGCGTCATCTTGCACCTGTTGTGCATTATCGAATATAGGAGGTTCTGAAATTGCATAATTTCCGCTATCATCATCACAATTATAACTTGAAAGAGTCACATGCCGATTTTCTATTTTCAATCGGAACAGGGTTTTCTCGTTACTGTTTCCCTTGAGAAAGTATAATTCAGCATTGATTCCATTTATGAAATGGAGATGTTTCCCCATTCTTGTATCTGAGTATTCTCCAATAACAGCAGCTGAAAAATTATTTATCAAACGTATAAGCATCTCTACAATTGTACTTTTACCAGCACCGTTTTCACCTACAATTGCTGATACTGAAATATGAGGAGTACTTTTTCTATTCTGATTAAACAACTCATCTTCTATTCTATAGGAGTCTATATTTGCCTGTTGACCATCAGAATCTATTGACACCTTATTTATAAAATAGTAAAATTTGTTTCGCTGAATTTTTTTGGCTCCAGTACAGTTTTCTGAACAAATACGTATAGCGACAGGATAAAACATAATACTAAATGATAAATGTATCTAAGTATTGTCTTTTGTATTCTTCTCTTATATTTATATTTCAGGTATATCTTTTTGCGCGCCTCAAATATAAATGATGTTTTCATTCACGACTACAACGATACTAAATCTTCGATATTAAGTAATAAATGATCTAATTATCATTATATAGTCCCGATTTACTCATACACATTCACTGTTATCAGTCATAATTCAGGGCAAAGGCATCTTGATATGATATAGTAGACCGGTTGTCTTGGTTCTCAATCCAACCTTTTTCAAGATGGCTGGTCTGGGAAATTTCTCCAGCGCTCATATTTGAGAATAACGTGCAAACTTTCTCAATGGTACTCAGTTCAGATTCATTGAGTATATTGTCAGTATTCTCATTTGCTTCCAGCTTTATGCCGCTCTGACCGCTTGGATAGACGTATTCTTCCATATCTATTCCGGGCAGGGAGCTGTATAATGTTCCCCAATGTTCAGGAACCGGGCCAAATGGCAATGCTTTGTAGGTAATGCCGGTTATGCCATATCCATGATTCTTGTAGTGGATGAAATCGGCATAAAACAGTAGTTTGTTCATTTTTGTTACAAAGGTCGAGCCGATAGTTGAGATAATCATTCGGACTGCATTTGCAACTTTATCGGTGGATAGAGAGCGAAAGCCGGTATATTCCGACGGCTGTACGATTGGCTTATAATCGCCATTAGCTGCCTCAATTTTCTTTTTTATCCGAATATACTCCTGTTCATTTATTTCGGATTTTGATGCCTCAACAAATGATATAAATACATCCTTTTCACGAGCTGCAATGATAGTCCGAGCATTTGAAACACTCGGCACTTCGCCGTCTTCATACATACGGTACTGATTTATTCCAAAACCAAGTATTTGCGACATTTTCGCAGCAGACAAGCCGTAGTGTTCCCTAAGACCGGAAATTTCATCAGGGAAGGGAATGCCATGCTTAATTCGGTATTGGTTATAGACTTGAAAAATATTAGCCTCATCCATTTCTGTTGTAGTCCACGTCTCACCGTCTTCATCAATTATTCCGGTGTGGATGTAGGAATACTCCTCCTTTCGGAAAGTAGCAGTTCTTGCTTCCTGAAAGTATTTTTCTCCGGGTAACAGCTTATTGTTTTCCATCACTTTCATTCTTTAATGGGTAAGACATCGGATATTCTGCTTTATGGAATGATATACATATCGTATGGGCGTTAGGTTTTCCAAGAGTAATCTTTATGTAGATCTCATTTCCTTTTACATCTTTGCCGAATACCCACATCTCACCTTGATTATTCAGAGCATCCACAATCGGACCTTCGGAATAATCATAACAATTGAGGTTCATTATCACCTCCATTCGTTGATTAGGTGTGATACCCAACTCAATGAGGCTATTTTGATTTTTCTGACGGTCATCACGGAAACGAATTCCGAAGATTTTGACCTTCAGACTAAAATCCTCCAAGAATTTTTCGACTTGTTCTTT
>WFLZ01000168.1 GCA_009177225.1 Clostridia bacterium | reverse complement strand
TCGGAATTTTGCTGTAAATGTGGAAAGAACCACGATACAATACTTAACCCTGAACTTCCGGACAAGCTTGAAAAGCTCTACAAAGCTCTGAACTGCTCAAAAATCATCATCAACTCAGGTTATCGCTGTCAGGCACACGACAAAGCTGTAGGCGGTTCAGGGTCCGGACACCACGTCTACGGAAACGCCGCTGACATAGTATGCTATGACCAGTCTGGAAATAAAATCTCATCAAAGAAAGTTTCCTGTGTTGCTCAAGATATCGGCTTCGGCGGTATCGCAAACATTGACGGAACGTACACAGCTACCCACGTCGATGTCCGCACATCTAACTTCTGGAAGGGCGACGAGGTAAAAACCTCATCTTATTCATTAACTGACGACTTCTATAAGTATTACAATCTCAGCAAGTCAGACGTTTATCCGTCAACTACCAAAAAGACTATGAATGTTACGATTTCTGCCGATGGCGTGACATACTCCGGTACTCTTACAGAAAAATAATGTTGAAAAAATCTGTCAATCGTTTAATACTATTGACAGATTTTTACATTTTATTTTTTAAATCGTTGAAAATCACTATAACAATTTCCTATTTTTTTGAATATTCTTAATAAATTATTGACAAATCGTTACAAACATGTTATAATAAAACCCCATAAAAAAGCGACAACCAAAAATGGAACTTGGCCGGACCTCTTTTGGTTGTCACACTTTTCTTTGTTTCATTTCATATACACACAAACAACTGCTATGTCGTTTTTTGTGATACAAAATGTTGAAAACAGTGTTTATTATATCATACATACTGCATTTTGTCAAGAGGTTTTAGAAAAATTTTTCAAAAATTTTTTAATGATAATTTAAAGAAAACGACATAGCCAAATTCTTCTATTAGGAGGTTTCGACTATGAAATATTCTAAATCTTTTATTCTGATTTTAAGTATCAGCGTTTTGGTAGCAGTTTCTGAAATTCTTACTGGAACAGTGGATACCATTTATGTTCTTTTAGAACAGTTTTTTATTACAGTATCGTACGCACTCTTATTTCTCTTTTCCTGTTTCCCAGTAATGCAATCACATTCAATAATCCAGTTACATTTACGGCTTGGAGCATTCTGTCTGCTATTTTTTTTAGAGATTTCGCTCTTTTTTGAATGTTTCCTATATTTCAGACAAACTTATTTGATGTTTAATTCTTCTTCTGCCGAGATTTTACTTATTTGCCAAAATCTTAATGACCTCTTTCACTTTTTTATTCAAACGTCAGCACAGAAGTTAAAAGATGTAATACTTAGCTTACCATTTATCTAATTTGGTTAATATAAAAGTTTAACTTCTTCCGGCCTATGTATTATTATATACTTTTTTAATCAATTTTTCGTTCTCCCCTGTNTTAAATGGCAGGGGNTTTTTTTATTNATATAACTTACATCTTNAAAAATTTAGTTCAGATTATTATAGGCTATTTTTTTAATAGTTCTACTTATCGTTTTCAAGCATTCTTCTGAAGTATGAAAATTTCCGTCGAAGAGGCTGTTAATTATAAAAAATATGCACTTTATTCAATTCCATATTGACTAAGTCCTTCTTTTCTGTCATTGTCAACAAATTTCCTTAACAAAGCATATCGGCTATGAACTTCAATTGTAACTATTTATATTCCAATTGTCAATATTTGTGACACGAAATGCACATTATTATTTTGTTTTATCATAAAACGACCTTATAANCAANCANNGCAGTTAATAATTTTATAATATTTNTTGAAAAGGATTTTCATGATTTTTTNAAAGCTGATTCGGTAACGAATATCGTGGAACGTAACCAATAAATGCGCTGAAAGTGAACGGTCTTGTTTTGAAAGTTCTGTAAGGGACGTGCAAAACAGGTATTGGGTAAACACTACCCATTCTGTTTATGAATTGTGACTTTTTCTATTTTTCTGAATCCGTTTTATAAAAAATCCTCAATACATCATCTTNAAAATCTNAAAAAATAATTATGATNNTTTTGTNNAANNTCATTTTTTTCTTTTTCTGAATCCTCCTCAATTCAGAATAATTATAAATTTTACTTTTACTGTAAAGGGATTGGAAATTTCCAAAATTAAATTTTCAAACTTTTGAAAAATTGTCTTGTGGTACACCACAAGCGTTGCTTGCTGTTTTAGAAAAGTCACTTTTATCCTACAAGAAAAAACCTCTCAGATAATCTGAAAGGTTCTTATGATGATATTCACTCCGCTAAATTTTTTAACGTATGAATTTGGTCTATGTTTTATGTACCATTTATTTGATTATTTATCTCAAAGATAAGAAAAACAAACGGCAAGAGTTTATAAAACACGACTAAGAAAGATTTGGATATTATTCGAATGAGCTGACTGGCTGACAATTTCTCAAAATCCAGATTGGGAAGTCTGGAAATGGTTTCATGTAGCCACATAAAAATGAATAATATTACCATTACCGCAAGTACTATTAATAGGGATTTGGTGTTAAAAGTCATGACAAACCTACCTCCATTTATTGGTACGTGGAGTGGAATATCTTCAATTACAATTATACGGATTTCAGTTTGTTAAGTCAATACATTATTTAATATTGACTTAAAATTACAGAATATTGACTTAAAATTATAGTATTACATCTGATTTGTATAAGATTTTATCTATATTTTGTGTATCACATTATTTTTTATATAATATTCTGCTTTTTAAGAAAAATTTTATACTTTTTGTTGATAGCAATCATATTATTGAATGGATACAATAACAATTCATTAAAATAAAAAACTTTATAAAGTAGTTGCATTTCAAATACATATATGATATAATTAATCTTGTTAAAAGTCATGATAAACTTTGCAAGTATATAATACATAATTTAGCATTAAAGTTTTATCATGGATATTTGAAGTTATGCCGTGGGAAGCTGACTTCAAAAAAGGTGCTATGGCTATTAAAGCGATAGCACCTTTGTTATTTGCTTTCAACTTTTTGTAATGAATTTTATAAATAAAATCATGGTCTAAAGTCGGTGGGGAGTTCACATCTTTTATTTTCCAAATGCAACTTCTGATAACGTTCCGGAAAGGAAATCCCTTGCGGAAAACCTCCGACAACTCCGAAAATATTCAGAACATTTTTTAAATAGGTTCGGAGAAAGTGCCAAAATAATAAGCATCAGGGTCAAAATCATCATCTTTAATAGAAATAGACGGAAGCTTGTCAGGGTCAAGACGATTAATACAGCCGATAAGATATGTAACAGGATTTCTAACAGGCTCTATTGACTTAACAAGCATTTGACCATAGAGAAGTCTAAGACGCTTTTCAAGCAATTCGGGCTTACGTTCTGAAACCGCTGGAACTTTACAAGCGAGCATATCACAAAGAACTTTAATATCATCTGGAGCAAGGTCTTTTTCAAACTCTCCTGATAAATACGGTTGACTGCTCTGAGCAGAAGAACGAAGAGGTTCCGGAGGTTGCTGTCGCTCATCAGACGAACAGTATGTTTGTGATGCAGACTGCTTGTCTATAAAGTCTTGCAGTTCGAGGGGGTCAGAGTGCTTGTCATTCTTTGAGATGTGAAATACAATAGTCAGCCATTTGCCACGATTTCCGACTTTGCCTTTTTCATATGTAAAGCTTATATCTGTATTTTCGGATAATGCTTGTTGACAGCTATCAAGAACACGCTTTTTAAAATCCTTTAAGGCAGAGTATTGATTAGGGGCAATAAAAAGATATTCACGGAGTTCTGACACTTTGATTTCAAGACTTCCTATGTGTTCATGTTGCTTTAAAAGTTCGTACATACGCAACTGATTAACAGATTTAAGGCGTAAAGCGTTCCACAGTTCATAGGTAAAATAATTTTTTTTCAGATTAAAGAGCAATGGTAATGCGTCATCAGATGCATCAATCTCAATACACCATTTTTCAGAATCATCTTTGAAGACACGGACACGCTTAAAAATTGTAAACCCTGTATATCCGCCGTCTGCATTAGGAATATTTACAACTTTACACAAAAGCTTATTAGTGCTTGCCTGAAGTTGCTTGATATTCAGGCGACCAAATTCCATTATCTTCTGAAAATCGCATAAAGGAAAGCAGACACGGCGTGTAGAAACATCACGGGCATTAATTTTTGCAAGATATATGCTGAAAAATCTCAGTTCCTGCAAACTCATGTTATTACCTCTGATTTCGTTAAGTACGTTGCTTTTTTCAATAATATACGTATTTTTTAAAGACATATAATCACCTCCATTTGCATTATATCATATGTCAGGGATAACGTCAACACTTTGTCCTCGAAAAATATAAAAATATGTCCCTATCTGTGCAATGCAATGTCCCTATCTGTGCAATGCAATGTCCCTATCTGTGCAATGCAATGTCCCTATCTGTGCAATGCAATGTCCCTATCTGTGCAATGCAATGTCCCTAT
>WFLZ01000182.1 GCA_009177225.1 Clostridia bacterium | reverse complement strand
GGTCAAAAATAAAGTCTCTTTTACGCAAATGGGAAGCTCGTTCTTCTGAAGCTCTCAACCAATTTATTCAAGAAGCCTTTTTTGCTGTTACAACTGAAAATATTCACCATTGGTTTTCTGCNNGCGGCTATTATTAATCNAAAGTGGAATNGCTGTAATGGAGAATTGCCGTAGANCAATANAAAAACGGANAAGATAAGNTTNAGTGGGGCANTAANCCTAGTACNATAAAAACCTTGNAAAATCAANNAAAATATGGTAAGATATATACGAGGTGAAGAAAATGAGACCACGTAAATATCGAGTAGAATTAACGAAAACAGAAAGGGAGAAACTTGAGGAAATAATTTCCAAAGGAAAAAGTGCAGCGAAGAAAATAAAACACGCCCATATTCTGCTGAAATTAGATGAATCAGAAGGCAGAAAAGCATTTGCAGGAACTGAAATAAGCAAAGCATTTGATGTTAATGAAAGAACTGTATGCCAGATAGCAAAACGTTTTGTAGAAGAAGGTCTGGAAAGTGCATTGGAACGTAAAAAACAGTTGAATCGCCATCATAAAATAACAGGTGATGTAGAAGCCCAAATGATAGCGATAGCTTGTTCTGATGCACCGGAAGGATACAGCAGATGGACATTGCAGATGATAGCTGACAAACTTGTAGAGTTAAATGTAATAGACTCCATATCTGCAACAGCAGTCGGAACAACTTTAAAAAAAGCGAACTTAAACCATGGTTGATTAAAGAATGGTGTATTCCAAAAGCCGGAGCAGAATTTGTAGCAGCTATGGAAGATGTGTTAGAGGTTTATCAACGCCCGTATAATCCGCTTTATCCTGTTTTATGCCTTGATGAAGCAAGTCGTCAGCTTATTGAAGAAACAAGACCGTCATTGCCTGTAAAACTGGGCAAAACCAAAAAAGTTGATTATGAATACCGCAGAAAGGGCGTAGTAGACTTATTTATGATGTTTGAACCTTTAGCCGGACAGCGTCATGTTGTAGTCACAGACACGCGCAAAAGAACTGATTTTGCACATTGTATCAAGCTTCTTGTGGATGAATATTATCCAAATTGTGAAAAGATAGTTTTGGTTATGGATAATCTTAACACGCATTCTATCGCTTCTCTGTACACAGCATTTGCTCCTGCTGAAGCAAGAAGATTAGTTGAAAAACTCGAAATACACTATACACCCAAACACGGCAGCTGGCTTGATATGGCTGAAATTGAAATTGGTATAATGAGTCGGCAGTGTCTTTCAGATTATCTTATTACTACAGCAATTCCACTTAAGATAAAGAGTATCCAGAAGCAGAAAACCAACCTGAAATATCAGAAATAGAAACCGCCGAAAAAGCATCCGGAATTACAGAATGAAGCAATTCAACGGTATCG
>WFLZ01000189.1 GCA_009177225.1 Clostridia bacterium | reverse complement strand
GAGGTGGAATGAGGTTGGTGACCTCCGTTTTCACTTCGTTTTTCCTCTCTTTTCAAGAATTACTCTTTGTTTTTAATTTTACTCAAAACTTCAACCCCGATTTCTATTCCGAAATCGGGGCTTTTCGACAGACTGGGGCAACGCTTTAGTCGTTGCCTTATTTTTTCATAGCATTAATGATACTTTCAATATTTGCATCAGTTTGATAGCCAGCAGGAAGTTTTGATTTATTTGTAGGGTACTGCAACTGCGGACTGTTTTTTGTTTCTTCAACTAAGAGACTTGTAAAAAATTGTTCCCAACTGAAAAACTCCTGACTTTCAATATAGTCAACAGGCTCAGTTAAAATATTCTTTATATGGTTATTCCCTGCAAATATAGCAGATTTCAGTATCAGCCACTCGAAACTTTCAGGCAGAAAGAAGTCTATTTTGTTGTTGCTGATTTCCTTGAAGCGAACAAGTTCTCTTATCTCTGAACCAAGTGTGGCGGCATCTGCTATCACAAGTATCTTTTTATCTGTATACTTATTCAACAAGGGGAGTATACCGCTTTTTCCACCTGCTGAAATACACTTGGCTTTGTGTTTTTCGGTCGCCTTCGTGAACAACTGAAAGCCTGATTTGCTGTCCTCTGTGATTACAATATCATATGGAAAACCCGATATTTTCTTAACACTGATATTTTTGTAGATTTTGTCAAGTTGAGGTTTTCTGTCGTTTTTGTTTTTTCTGATAATTTGCTTAATGCAGTCTATACTGTAGGGAAGCTGTGGGAGTGGCTCTCTTGTGACAAGTACATAATAATTATCAGATTTTTTCATAGCCTGTGCAAATGCCTGAGAAGTAANAAAGAGAGGTGTACTTTCCTCAACAAATACAACGCTGTTATGCGTATCAGCAAGAACCTGCTCCCAGCTCCTTCCCTCCAGTACAATACAGGTTTTATCACATCTCAAAGTAACACCGCTTGACTTGCCAAGTTCTGAATAGTTCTTCACCATATTTATGAGTTTGGTTTTACCTGTTCCGCTGTCACCTGTAATAACAGTAACATTTCTTTCAAGTGTAAAGCTGAATGTTATTTGCTTGTTCTTCACATAGATTTTTATTTTACCCCTCATCTGCTTCACCTCTTAGATAGTGATGTGCAAGCAACAGGAATTCTTTAGGGTCTGTTATAATCTTTCTTTTTCTGTTGTTTATCACCTTGACTGCAAAATTATTACCAAAATTCATAGTATGATGCAGACATACAGTTATGTCACGTTCTTCTGCCATTTCAAGCAGATACTTTGCACAATTGTCACCGCAGTTTGATATATTGAATATCTGTTTAGGCTGATTGTATATGAGTAAAAGCGTTTTAACACCTGTGGAAAGTTCCGTTGAGCTGAAAGTTCCGAAAACATCGTTTCTGATAGCATCTTCTCCTATAACTTCGGAATCATCAATATCAGCGATTATTTTTTTGCAAATTCACTTGTTATCCATGCTTTATCATACTGATTCTGATAGTATACATCAGTATTNTATNTTTCNTCTTTGTGACTGNCNAAAAAAATTCTGAGCATCTTAACATCTCCTTTCAGTTTAGTATCACTGGTTTTAGCAATGTTTATACATATTATAACACATTTAACAGAGAAATGCAACTAAAAAATCTCTACAAGTCAAAACTTGCAGAGATTTTCAGCCTGATTTGTCATTGTAACTTTTAAGATAAATGATTACTCAATTATCTTAATTTTCTTCTTATATTGCTTCTTCCAAAAAGTAGTTTATTGTTAAGAATATGAGCCGATGTTTGATTGATATGACGGAAAAAGGAATTTAATTTTTTTAATGAATAGAATATTTTTTACAAAAACCAAATGCTAAATAAAAACGCTATCCTATTAGAAAAGGAACGGTAAATACTTTATTAAATTTACTGTTCTTGATTTTAACAAAAACTTTCATCTGTCCAGTTACATCTTTAAATTTTAACAATACTATCTTCTGGAACAAGAATGATTATTCTCTCTGACATAAGTTTTATATTATAAAGATTAACTTCTTTACTTTTTCCTATCACTTCCCACTCCATATTAAAATAACGTGGAGGAGTTTTGAATACACTGTAATTTGTACTGCAATAATTTGTGGCAGTAGATTTTAATCTTACCGTTCCATATTTAGATGCCAACTCTGCATCAATTGCATTGTATTTATCGGAAGAAGATAGCGAACAACTTAATCCAACGTTTGTTAATCTTTTTATGCTTGAAAGTTTCTTTTCAAGACAAGTTTTCAGTTTCTGATTGTAATTATTGACAATACCATTTACATATCCAAGTGCACCGTCTTCAATGTCACTTCTCGCCCAGCGTACTGCATTCTGAACGTCTTTACGCAGTTCTTCAACGGCTTCCTGTGCACGATAGCAGTATTTATCTCTACCACGATAATCTTCCATATCGTCCCAATCTATGTATGTCTGATATTCAGAAGCACTATATTTGAATTCACGTCTTACTATGCCTACAAAGTTTTCACCGATAATCTCACCTTTTTCGAGCATTTTCCAGACTGTATCTCTGTCGGGATAAACATCAACATTACAGAAGTCAGACGGAAGTTTATCCTTGCCGACAAGATTAGCAACAGCAGTAAGCACATCAGAAACTTTTTTATTGAACTGTGTGTACACACTTCTTTCATCGGTTGAATAGTATGGCTTGATTATATTAACCCGATAAGTTGTGATGACATCAAGAATTTTGCTGTCAATCTGTGAATACGCTCTGTCTCTGAATTTGCTGAGTCCTGCTCTTTCTGCTGCTGATGAACTGCTATATTCATAGCTGCTACTTCCGACATATGGAAAGGTAGTTACAGTACAATAAGCATCTGTAAATTTTATATCATCTCTCTTAACAGTTAAACCATTTGCAAACACTTTGAGTTTGTCGAGTTCTTCTTGTATAGACTGTTTTTTATCAACACTATTGCCGAGACTGATTGCTTTTACAGGACATTCAGAGATTACAGTATCAANTNCTGCATCATTCTNANCAAGTACNCCNTTGATNNCCTNTGCATTACCATTNNCNCTTTCCTCNAAGTAATTCGGACATTTAACNNTGCACATTCCGCANNCGTTGCATTTTTCATTGATAATAATCTGTTTCATAATTTTTACTCCTTTTATTTATTGGTTTATCATTTCATTCATCTGTTCAAGATAGGCTTCTCCTGTCTGAATCATTTCAACAGCAGACCTGCATAATTCGCCGTTTTCATCAAGTACAGGAATATTTATAATATCCGACATTGCCGCTGCAATATTTACACAAGTCATAAGTATGCCTTTATCCTGCTCCGTATATGCCCTTACGTTAACACCATTCTGTGCAATTACTCTTTCAGTCTCTGAAATTGAGCCTAAAAAGAGTGCATTCATTCGCATTATAAGACTTGATATTCTTTCAGCACGTCCGATAATTGCATCATAGACCTCTGCAACAGATTGTGCCTGTGAATAAACTACATTTGCAGCACTTAACTGACTGCTTGCGGCTGACAAATTTCTTTTTGAATCTGCAATCATCATTCCGCCGATACCTTTAAAAATATATTCTGTTATAAGCTGTTTATCGGTAAGAGGCTGTTTTATAACTGTTTCCATTGCCTGAATCGTACCACACGACTGAAAATTTTTATATACCACGAGGTCATTTTTATCGGAAATAGTAAGGTCAATTTTCTGAATCTGTTGGTATACCTCAACAAATTTCGGCAGTGTCGATTCAATTACCGCACGTTTTCTTTTTGCAACAATCTGCATTTTCTTGTCTGCTTTATTACGTTTCTGATTAACAAGGTCACGGGCTTCCGCTTCTCTTGTGTAAGCCTTTGAGCGTTTTGCAAGTGCCTGCTCGTCCATTCTGTTGGACTTATCTGCACTGTATGCCAATGCACCGAGTGCCGCCAATTCTATAAGCAATGTAATTCCTCCTTAAAAACTAAGTTTTAATGGCATATCAAGCTGTGATTCATATTCGTCAAGACTTTTAAACATAACAGACTTACCAAAAACAGATAAAATCTTGTCAAGTCCGTCAGTAATTCCCTGCAAATCGTATACTTCCTTACAAGCTGAAACAATCATCGTATCAAATCCTGATTCGATATTTTCGTCCCATTTCTGATATTCACTTTCAACTATATTGCGGAATTTCTGTCTTTGGTGTTCCATTTCTGCAATAGCTTCTGCTTCAAGCTTATGTATAGCTTTTTCCTGCAATTTATAATCATCAAGTGATTTGAGATTGGCTATAATATTTGTTCTTATTGCAATAACGGCATTACAAGCAACCGTAGCAATCATTGCACCGATAGCACGTCCAATAACTTCTCCTGCACCTGCTCCGAGAAGTCCGTCTGCTGATATGCCTATTATTTCACCAACAATAGCACCAACTTCACCACCTATCATCTGTGCAACCATAGTAGCACCCTTGTCGCCTATTTCAAGCACAAATTCCTCAGCAGTGATTTCACCATCAATAAGTCTTGATGCTGATTCAGCAACCATAGTTCCAACCTGTATCAGTTCCCCTAATGCACCACTGCTTTTCAATGACTGATAAAGAGTATTGTTCACAAGTGCTGCATCTACAACATCTTTTACCACATCTTTTCCGACTGTTTCTATTGCAAATGTTCCGACATCTACAACAGCATCTTCAAAACTTTCTTCACCTGTTGCCACATCTGCAATATGTTCAACCCCATATCCCACAAATTTCATTGCATTATTTTCAACGCTTTTTTTTACGGAATTTGCTGTAAAACTGCCGATATTTTCATTTACTGTCTCGACATACCGCTTTTTTTTTAATGACTGATAAAGAGTGTTATTCGCAAGTGCTGTATCTACAACGTCTTTTACAACATCTTTTCCGACTGTTTTAGTTGTAAATTTTCCGACATCTGCAACAGCATTCTCAAAACTTTTTTCGCCTGTTGCCACATCTACAATACATTCAATTCCATATCCCACAAATTCCATAGAATTATTTTCAATGCTTTTTTTGGCGGAATTTGCTGTAAAACTGCCGATATTTTCAGCGGTACGGGCTGTAAATTTACCTGTCAATACAATATCTGATTTCACTTTCTCGCATGTATATTTAACTTTGCCTTTTAATGAAAAACAACTGTCAGGGTCTGAGATAACTGTAAAATCACTTTTTTCACCTTTTGAAGTATTATCATGCTTTGATAATGCTCGAAAATTTTCTTTGGTATTTGCTATTTCTTTTACATCATCATCTGAAAGAAAAGGATTTTTCTTTACTTTGTCATGAACAGATTTCAGAGAATTTATATGGTCTGCTTCAACTGCATATTCAGAATATTCTGAACCATATTGTTCTTTTGCTTTTTTATGACTTTTGTATAAAATTTCCCCCGTATATGAATCTATAATAGTTTCACTATCTCCAAAAACACTGTCTTTGAAATCTTTTTTTGCTTTTGTAGAGTCATAATTTGAACGGTCATAATCTTGCGTAACACCTAATTTTTTATCCACAAAATCACCTTTTTCTTCAATAAAATTCATATAATTATATTATACACCAAGGGTTGTAATTTGTCAACACTTTAAGTTAATTTATCACAAAAATTAGTATATAATTATAGTAATTATATACTAAAAAACGAGGTGATACACCACATGAAAATTATAGACTATAAATTAATGGGACAGCGAATACGCCGACAGAGAGAACTTTTAGGTTACACAAGGGAACAGCTTGCCGAAAAACTTGAAGTCTCTGCAAAATTTTGTTCGGATATTGAACTGGGAATCAAAGGCGTTTCAATCCAGACACTTGCGAGACTCTCGGAACTGCTCTGCCTGAGTACCGATTACATTCTTTTTGGCAACGAAACAGATACTTCCTCTGAAACAGAAATAATGTATATGCTGGTTCAGAAATGTTCAGAAAAATCACGCAATGAACTTCTTACAATTGTAAATGCCTATGTAAAAGCAGTCACTTCAAAATGACGGATTCTCTTATTTCTTCTTCNGANATATTCAAATCNAGTTCGAAAATTTCATAAAGANGNACAAGAATATTTGCATCTATCTTTGAAATACTTCTTATTTTTTCCGCTTTCTCTGTTTCACCGATTTTCCTGAGCCATATTTCCAGTTCGCCGCTGCCGTAATTGTAAATCAGTTCGTCAAAACTGAAACATCGTTTCAGGTCGTCAAGACTTTCAAGATATTCACCATTCATAAACAAAATAAATCACCTGCCTTAAATAGTAGAGAACAGCCGTATAGTAGCTGTTCCCATTTCATTTGTCAGTACTTTCACCAGATATATCCACATGACTTACAATGTTTTTTCTGTTCGATATATTGTTTGGTAAACGGCTGATTACCATGCTTATTATCAAGCAGTAATCCAAACCAATTTACTTTAGATTTAGTCCCTGTTTCTATAAGTTCACAATTTGCAGAATTACATTTGGGACACTTTAAATATCCGCCCATTGCTTTCTCACCTCACTTTCTGTATATCATTTTACAGCATTATTTCCTGAAAGTAAATACAAAACAGTTCCGAAAAAAATATTTATTTTTCGGAACTGTTTTATCTTGACAAGCTATATTTTTGTGAACAGATTTGATACGCCAAGCATTCTGTTATTCAAAAGAATTTCTGCTTCACAATACAGAAAAAATTCGGCATATTGCGGAAAATCCTTACCATATGGCATCTGTTCAATGTATTCTTTCAAGGAACTGTCATTGTAAACTGCACAAATAAAATCATATACAATTTCTGGATTATTCAATACAAATTTATCGCATGAACGGTAAACTTTTGGGTGTTCGTTTTCAAATTCGTACATATCAAGGTCACATTTCGAATCACAGTGTAGCTTTGGAAAACTAATCGCTTTCAAATCCTTGACTTTCTGACCGAATGATATAGGCATTTCAAAATCCGTCTGACAATGCATATAATACCATTCACTCAACGGACTTGTATTCGCAAAACAGAAGCCACATAGTTCAATATCAACTTCTGCATCATCTGCATAGAATCTTTGCAAATGGTCATACAGTTCCAGATAAGACTTATAGCTGTTGAAATTTTTGCCATTGTCGGAACGAATATTAGACCTGTTCTAAAACTATTGAAAAAGAAACAGAGAAGTGATAGAATAGTAACAGGTGATGAAAAATGGATAATCAAAAAAGGTTAAAAAAGTTAAAAGAAAAAGACTATCAAAAATATT
>WFLZ01000154.1 GCA_009177225.1 Clostridia bacterium | reverse complement strand
TTATTATTTATAGATCAGATGATAATGAAATTTTACAACTTCCTTCAATATGGGTTCATTCTGATATTCAGCTTGTATTTATTGAAGATAGTTTAAAGCAAGGTAGTGTAAAAGCACATAGATTGTTTGCGGATGTTGTATCATATCCCCTACTTACATTAGATTGCGATATCATTATACACTCATTATCTTTGACAAAGGCTATACAAGATTGTACGGTGTTGTTCTCTAATCCTGAAGTGAAAGCTTCTGTAGCAGTAGTTGATAATCCAATTTTCAAAGGAAGTAAAACACTACGGCTCTTAGGGAATCGTGTAATTGCTCATAGTAATCTTGGATTCTCTGATGGAAAAGAGGGGGGATATATTTTTGCTTGGCGTAATTCATTGGTTTCTGTAATTGATGAGTATTATTTAAAAGATCAAGAATATCGTACAAAAACATCTTTTTTTTCCTATTATCTATCTAAAAATAAAGTATGTGCTATGCATATTGANTACCTNTGGGATGTTGATGATATGGACGTTTTANTAAAAACTGAGATTATTTTAAAAAATCATANTCNTTGGTAAAAAATATAGAAATTATAAATATGAGAAATTGTTTATTATGGATAAAAAATGGAGTAAGCCAATTTCCACTATGGAGAGAGTTTATGGATGAAATATTAATTGAATTTGTTCAATATCTTATCCAACATGATGAGATTAATAGCATTTTGCTAGGCGGATCTCGTTCAAAGGGATCTGCAACAATGTATTCGGATTATGATTTATTTATACTTATAAAAAATGAGCATTTTAATTCGTTAAGAAATGAATTCAGTCAGTTCTTAGAGAGGTGCCTTTTAATTGATATTGCTACATTTTATAGTTATGTTGAGAATTGGGGGTATATCTATAAAACCATTGGCTCCTACAACGAACGAACAGTACTTTTTGATATTTCGATTCTTCCAGTAAGTCGTGTTGAAGAGATGTCACTTAGATTAACAAATATAATTTTATTAGATAGGGATGGAATTGCTGGCAAAATTATCGATCAAAATAAGAATTATAATTTTGATACTTCTTATTTGGAACCTATGAGACGATTAGATTATGTAAAATTATTTGGATTTGAATATTTACGATTAACAAAAAGTTTAAAAACTTGTGACTATTGGTTGGCAGAGAAATCTATAGAACGAATGAAAACATATTACTTACATTATCGGCGAATTCAAGAAAGTAACTTTGCTCGAAATCCGCACTGTCCTGAAAAAGGTTTTAGTATTGATTTACCAAATGATTCGTTACAACGTATATTCTCTGTTTCAGGTAACTTGAATTCACTTGCCATTGTTGCTGAACAATTATTTCAACTGTTTTATGAACAAGTTGTTGAAAAAAATATACTAGATAGATTTATTTTGGAATTATCAATAAATTCAAATTCATCAGACCCTCAAATATAAAATCTATTTTTAATGTTATAGAAAATGAGGAAAAATATAATTTTCTTTAAAACCATAATCATGATATCCTCCTTTTTCTATGTACAGAGAAGTGCATGTATCTTTTTTAATAGGATGTATATTGATGATGTCATCAAAAACACTATGCTTTATTGAATATCAATGTAAAGTCTATAAGAAAAAAATAAGATTACCGAGTGGACTGTACCGATGATATTTAATAAATGACTTTGCATGATTTATTAACGAAAAAATAAATATACATTTTGTGAATTAGATTAAATTTGAATGGTACAGTACACTAGTGNACTGTACCGATGANAAATAGCAAAATAAAGCTTGATTTACCAATAGTATTATAGTATAATATAATACAAGGATGGTGAATCAAAAATGGCAAGACCAAAAAAGTATAAAATAGAACTTAATNAAGAGCAGATAAAGGAACTCAAAAAAATAATCAGGAGAAAAACGACATNNAAAACAATAAGAAGCAGGTGTCAGATNATTCTTGATTTAGACGAAANTCACGGAAAAATATATAGCCGAGAGCAATGTGCTAAATCTAATGGAGTTTGTATGACAACNGTGACAAAGACTGTGGAAAAATTTGCAAANGGCGGAATTGAAGAGGTTATATCATATAACAGAAGCNTTAATNCNGATAATGCACGAAGAAAAGTTGACGGACGAGCAGAGGCAAGAATAATAGAGCTTGCAACAAGTCCTGCACCGGATGGACATGCGAGATGGACTTTGCGTTTGTTGGAAGAAAAGTGTAAAGTTGTTCTTGATACTCCGGTTGGTAAAAACGCTATTGGAAGAACTTTAAAAAAACGCTTTAAAGCCTCACAAAAGTGAATATTGGTGCATTCCAAATAAGCATGATGCTAAGTTTGTCGCCTGCATGGAAGATATTCTTGATGTTTATGAAATGCCCTATGATCCACAAAAGCCTGTTGTATGCATGGACGAAATGCCATATCAGCTTCTTGGCGAAGCAAGAGAATCACTGCCTGCACGTTGTGGAGATACAGAGAAGAAAGACTATGAATATGTCCGCAATGGAACTTGCAGTGTATTTGCTTTTATTGAACCTCTTGACGGAAAACACCATGTAAGTGCCAGAGAACATAGAACAGCCGTTGACTGGGCGGAAGAAATCAAGTATCTTGTTGATGTAATGTATCCTGATGTTGATAAAATCATCTTGGTCATGGATAATCTGAATACGCACGTAAAGGGTTCTCTTTACAAAAAATACCATCCTGAAGAAGCACGTCGTATTCTAAGCAAACTTGAATTTCACGATACTCCAAAGCATGGCAGCTGGCTGAATATTGCGGAGATTGAATTGAATGTTTTAAACAGACAGTGTTTGTCACGCAGAATAGATTCTATGGATTTTCTACTTTCTGAACTGTCGGCTTGGGAATCGGAACGTAATAATGCCCGTTCTACTGTTAAGTGGCATTTTACTAATAAAAATGCAAGAATTTGCCTTGCTTCGCTTTATCCTGAATTAGACTAAATATCATCGGTACAGTCCACTAGTAGATACTTTCTACGATATTAGAAATGATGCATTAGCCGAGGATACAGAGGATGATGAGGAAGAAGGTCATCAATTTACTCTTATAAAGATAAAAACCACTTGTCTCAGGTTTAATCCTAAATCCGTAGTGTTCGTTTGAATGAAAGTGATATAAATTTGCTATAATTCGATAAAAGCGACTTGTTTTTTTAGCCTTTAAATTTTTCACTCATTAGGAAAAAATTTAAAGTACAAAAAATCACTTGTTTTACGCGAAAAATGCTCAGGATTCACTGTTAGTTTAAGTTGAGTTTTGGAATTTAGGTACTAGAAAAAATATATACTTGCCTATGTTCCAAAATGTGACAAAAATTCTATGAAGAAAATTCGCCAATATTAGGAGTACACCGCAAGATGGTATGACACCCGTCGATTATGTGCGACGATGAATGTTGGAATTTCTAATGGAAGAGCGGTGTGTTTTGGAATTAAGGAAAGTATAATTATAGAATTTGTCATCAATGTGGAAATTTTATTTGTTATAGTAGAAATGTTAATCTTATTTATTCTCTTTGGGGGTGTCAGGATACCAATGCCAACAACTTAAGGAAGTTGGCATTTACCCCGACAAGAAAATCAAATAGAATATTTAGGAGAAAACACTTTACGTTGATGAGAAAAAGCAGGTCGTGGAACAGCTCTGTTTTTAGAACTTGTGTTCATAGACGTTTTAAAAGAGAAAAAGCGTGAGAAATAACAATCATACACTCAGCAGAACGAGAAGAAAGCTCATAATCTTTTGATAATCTTCGTGAAGAATTCAGCCATGCAAAAGTGCGTTCAACAACCCAACGTTTAGGTATAACCTGAAATCCCTTTTGTTCTTTTATCTGCATGGAAATATCAATTCTTAAATTATAGAATTCTTCAAAAGTATTCTTGAAAATTCCTCTGTAACCTCCGTCAGCACAGCCGGCCTGTATTGTCGGATATCTGTAAAGAGCTTTTTCAAAAGTATATATTCCACCTTTTGTATCATGTATATTTGCAGCATGAACATGAACTGCAAGCAGATTTCCCATAATATCCGTTACTATGTGCCGCTTTCTTCCTTTTGTTTTTTTCCCCCGTCATATCCGTGATTATCGCCGTAATATGTTGTTTTCACGCTCTGTGAATCTATCAGTGCGTAACTTGGATTTTCATTCCTCCCTGCATTTTTTCGTGTCACTTTTACAATGTGCTTCATCACTTTATCCCATGTTCCTTTGTTCCTTGCACGACGGTAAAAACTCCATATGGTATTATGTGGCGGATAGTCATGCGGAAGCATTCTCCACTGACAACCTGTCTTTAATATATACAGCACTGCTTCCACTAATGACCTTTTATTATATTTGCTTTTATTTCCTGCCGGAAAAAATTCTTTTATTTCTTCCCATTGTCTGTCTGTCAAATCACTTTCGTAATTTGTTGCTTTATATTCTTTTTCCATTCCTTTATTANANCACTTTTATTNTATNAACACAAGTNCNTAATTATTGGTACAGGCTGTTTAAGNCATNGTAATATAAGNCGTTTACAGATATTCAATGCCTTATTTGCAAACAGCAGTATTGATGAAAGCCGATATTTGAAATAACCAATCATCAGATTCACATTAGCTCTGTAATGATATTTGCAATCTGCTTTGAGTGATGACAGCTTTCTGTTTACTGTCGTAGACATAGCTGCAATACAATTTAATATGAACATCATTGCAAAGTATTCCTGTAAAACAGCATTTGTTGAACGTCCTGCAAACTTCTCCACTAACAGCTTATTTTTCAGAGTATCATAAACAGTTTCAATGCCCCAGCGCAGAAAATACAAGTCTGAAAAATCATTTGTACAAAATTCGTCTTCACTAAGATTTGTTATGAGAGTTTCCACTTCACCCGTATTCAATATCACACGCACAACCCTGACAGAATATGTACTGTTCTCAGATACAATATCCATTCTGAAGTCAGATGAAGGATTTTCTTTGATACCTTTGAAGGTTGAACTTTGCAGACGCATCAGATACTTACAGCCCATATCAGACATGACAGCAATCATATTTTTTGACGGATAGCCCCTGTCGAATATTACAATATCATTCTCATCACAAATGCCTGAAAAATAAGAAAGATTCTTTTTCGCATATTCTCTTTCACTTACACCGATTGAGCCAATCCGAGCATCAATTACATAGTGTGAGAGTACATCATAAAGGAGCGATATTTCAGCATTTGTTTTGTTCTCAGGCGAACGATCCCTTGGCAGAAAAATATCCTCATTCTCTTTTGTTTTATTCAGCCTGAGTTTTGAACCATCTATGGCAAAAATGCGATAGCCCTTATGTCTTTCTATTTTATTACACTCCAAAATCATATCTCTTGTCATAAGAAAAAGTTCAATAAAAGCCTCAGACTTGATATTTTTTCCGGCTTTAAAAAATGCCTGTTTTGTGACTGACTCAGTTTCTGATTTCAGAACATTCGCAAAAAAATCATCCAGCTCAATCTGCATCGTTCTCGAAAGTAGATTCAATATTATAACTATCATAACAGGAAAAGTCAGCTTTCTGTTCCTTGTAAATGCTGTCTGCTTTGTAATATTCCTTTTGCGATAGTCTTCTGAATAAATCAACTTTGATGCTTTGCAAGTAATCTGATAAAAGAATTGGTTCATATGTCCTCACTCTGAAAAAACAAAATCTACTATTTTAATTTTGTCAGCATTTTTCATTTTGTCAATTCGCTTTTTGTACAAATTTACACTAAATATTTTTGCATCTTTTCTTCTCGCTTTTTTTGATTTTCTTTTCAGGAGGAAAATGCCAACTTCCTTAAGTTGTTGGCATTGGTCAGGATACAATTTATATATCGTATGCTTCTGTTAATATTTTATCTATATAATTAAAAAGTTAAATATAACATGGCAAGCGAAATACGTAGAGTATTCATCAATTGATTCTATTGCTAACAAAATAAAAAATGATGCCAACAGAGAGATTTTTAATATAATTGATACTTATTAATAATAATGCTAATTATTCTTTTAAATTCTAAATAAATCAAATTTTATTAATATTGATGAGAGGAGAAATTGATATGTCTAGTTTATTTATTATTGGTAATGGGTTTGATATAGCACATAATCTGCAAACCAGGTATGTGGATTTTAAAAAATTTCTCATTGAAAAATACGAGATTGATAAAAATATATCTTTATGTACTCCAGAAATACATATTGGAAATCATGGAGAAGAGATTGTGGATAGTGAGATAATTGTGAGTTTATTTTGTAGATTGTTATCAGAGGCGAAAATAGATGATAAGTGGAGTGATTTTGAAGAAAAATTAGGGCAAATTTGTTATGATGAATTTTTTGATCACATTGAGGATATTAATGCAGCAAATAACCCTTTTAGAGTTGCGTATCAAATGGAAGATGTATCATCAGCTTTGTGCCACTCGTTACCTTATATAAAGTTTTTATTTAAAGAATGGATTTTAAAAATTGATATAAAAAATGCATCATTAAATCGCAAATTTCAAGAAATTATAAACCCAGAAGAAGATTATTTTTTAAATTTTAATTATACTGATACATTAGAACAAATTTATAAATGTAAGAATGTTTGCCACATTCACGGTAAATACAATAGTAATGAATTGTTAATTGGTCATGGTGATAATTGTGATGTTGTTGGTTGCTTTGATAATATGAATTATCCTGGTGCTATATGTAATCTTTCAGATGTCAAAAGAGCATTTAGTAAAGATACACATAGTGCAATTAAAAAAAATGATTCTTTTTTTACAAGCATTAGTAATGTTGATACAATATACTCTATTGGATTTTCCTACAGTGATGTTGATATGATTTATATAGCAAAAATTTGTAAGATCCTGAAATCTTCCNAGGTAATTTGGTTTCTAAATCAATATATTGATAATTTGGGAAATATCAATCATGGAGAAGGGAATATGGCTGATAAAATTAAATGTTCTGGATTTATGGGTAATGTTCAATACAAAATTATAATATAGTACCTTATAAGAAGATTTAGTAAATTAATAGCTACAGATTATGCTAACAAAATATTATAGCAAAGGATGCAATTAAAAAGAAATGTTTAGTAACTTGAAAATTGTAAAATCTGAGTAGTCCGAAAAACACCTNAATAAATATANNGTNATCTATATTATTTTTTCTTTGATGATTATGATGACAAAATGCTATCCATGAGTATGATATTTGTCTATGGCAGAAAGTACTATTACACATCATTACAGCAATTCCATTATAGACAAATCAATAAAGATACAATATAATAGATAGTAGAGGTGATAAAAATGATACCAGTAGAGGTAAGAAAAATAATAGTAGAAAGCAGAAAAAAAGGAATA
>WFLZ01000333.1 GCA_009177225.1 Clostridia bacterium | reverse complement strand
CAGAGAAGCAAAAACGCTCCGATTCAAGGCAAGCCAGCAAATATACAAGCGAAGCAATCAGCCAGAGACGCTTAATGCTTTTAGCAGAACGAATTTGATACTGGTCGATTGCCAGCTTGGATTTGCAGTTACGGAAATACACTTCAATGTTCCAGCGGGTTACATAAAGATTCAGTATTTNTTCATCGGAAAGAGCGGTATTGGTACTGATAAAAGATCTCAAAGCCGTCTNTTTCCCAAATGCATTTTTCGGATATGTAAGCAAAACAACAGNGTTTTCAATGCCGTTNAGATTGCCTTCGTATCGGTAAACATAGTACTGCCGCTGTTTCACGGTCACAAGGTGAAACAACTNCCTGCACTCTGCTTCGACCAGTTTTCCGGCAAGGTCACAAACGTTCATTTTTACGCCNTATGGATAAANAATGCGATTCGTTTTCATCGCACCAACAGTATAAAATCCCTTGCGGATAAACGTATCTGCGAGTTTTTAACAAACATACCAACTGTCACAAAGAAAGTATGAAGGTATCGGTGTAGCAGGAAGTTCCTCCGCAATTTGTTTTACAATGTCGATCTTTGAAACCGATTTATNGTACAAGATCGTGTCATAAGGAAGCGTGATTCCATTACAGGACAGCAGCACAGCTACAGTCTGATGTNCGTAATCCTGTTTTCTTTTCAAATGAGAAAAGTGGAAACCGGCAGATTCAATTGGGTGTTTAGCCTTCGATGAAGGGNGCGTTTTAAAGCAGATTGTGTCATCAGTAATGACGAAAATGGGATAGCCGGATGCCTTTGATTCATCATAAATGATGTTTATAACGTGGTGT
Organism: Clostridia bacterium; assembly: GCA_009177225.1. Lineage (GTDB taxonomy): Bacteria > Bacillota > Clostridia > Oscillospirales > Ruminococcaceae > Ruminococcus. The sequence goes on along the minus strand of WFLZ01000333.1, from coordinate 181 downwards.
TTCATTGATGATACAAGTGTATCATCAATGATGGATTCATTTCTCAGAAAGTGCGAAATACTAGTGTGCTGTATCGTTGAAAATTAATCTAATACAGGATAAAGTGAAGCAAGCTTGATTCGAGAATTTTTATTAGTAAACTGCCAGTTGACAATAGAGGCTGATTTATTACGCTCTAATT
>WFLZ01000311.1 GCA_009177225.1 Clostridia bacterium | reverse complement strand
TTTTTGTTCGGGGTACAACCTCTTCTTTATCTATCAATAGTTTGTTTCTGCAATACTCCTCATATGCCTTGCAAAAATCATCTGTATCACAAAAAATTGCTATTTGTTCCATAGAAAAAANCGCCTTTCTGTTTTTTTGAGTNTGTAGTTATNCTCATTANAACAGATTTCGGCGGTTTTTTCTATCTTTTTTCATCGAACTCACGTTAAAATAATAATATGCATTTCGTGCCACAAATATGCATTTCATGCCACAGATATTGACAATTAAAATATATAGGGTTAAAATGAATTATGGACAATTATTTTGATCCCCATCAAAAAATTTCAAAGTTCGACTTTTCACTGCACATAAACCGACATTCACTGCAAGTTTCTACAAAAACTGCAATCCTGTATAATAAAGCATGATGTCTTAGTTATGAACTTGCTTCTATACTGTATAAAATAATTATTTGTTGCACAATGCACAATCACTTATTATATTTTTTGTGCAACCATACAAATATTTAAAAACTCGTGCGAATATTGTAACTTTTGGGCAGCGAAAATGATTATATATATTAGAGACGTTTAAAATCTTTGTTTTGGACAAGCGTTCTTAAACAAAGATACATTGTATACTATTCTACTTTGACTTTTATTTTATTTCTTGGATGTTTGGCTGATAGTATTTCTTTCTGCTTAGACATAGCGACATAGGTATATATTTGAGTAGTGGTTATAGAACTATGACCTAAAAGCTTTTGTATATAGCGAATGTCAACATCTTCTTCAAGTAGTAAGGTGGCGAATGAGTGACGGAACATATGCGGAGTGATATGTATGTCATATTCGGTCATAGCAGTATATTTACAAATGATTTCACGTACAGATTGTTCCATCAAACGATTATGAAGTTTGTTGACAAAGAAAAAACCACATGATTTTATATCTTCTTGAAACAGCGTGTAATACTCTTGAAGTGCCTTTAAAACATCTGGATTTTCAATCTGAATCATGCGTTCTTTAGAACCTTTACCGAAAATTTTGACTGTATGGTTGGTCAAATCCACGGATGAAGGTGTAAGATTGCAAATTTCAGATACTCTTGCTCCGGTTGCAAAAAGAATTTCAAGAACTGCGATGTCACGAGTAGTACAGCGTTTCTGGTAGTCTGTTTTAGTTTGAGAAAAGGTATCATAAGCATGGGCAAGTATACTGTTAATTACATTAAGTGGAATTGTTTTGGGAAGTATGGTTGGTTCTTTAAATGAAATATCAATTTTATTGAAGGGATTGATTTCGATGACTTCTTCAATTAAAAGATAGTGGGTGAATGCTTTTACAGAAGCAATTTTTCGCTTTACNGTCTTGGGTTTGAATTGCTCATGCAGNGTGTCNATGTAATGGCAAATGNTTTCTTTGGAAAACGTATTGCTTGTACACTCAGCAAACTGTNTGAGGTCAATTCTGTANGCTTTGATGGTTTTANCATTTAAAGTTTTTCTTGACTTGCAGTAGTCAAGAAATTGCTGAATTTGTAAAGTTAAATTTAACATTGTAGTTACTCCTTTATTGTGGATAATCNTATTATATACTATAATCAACTTTTTGTCTAATAGCAATGAATAAGAAATCGTAAAATACGCTGGCTTTGAGGTGGAAATGGTGCCTAATAGTATTTAGAAATCAACGCAGGATAACTTCAAATTATCATTTAGAATTTGTCACTTTTCCTAAATGTGATTTGTGAAAAATGAAAAGAGGGTTTATATGAGTGAGAAAATAATATGGGTTGGTAATAGAGAGTCGGAAATTCTTTGTTCCAATATATTTTATAAAAGCATAACAATGTATGGCTCAAATAAAGGAAATAATGTTTCAATAAACAGTGGTAAAGAAAAAGGATTCATTAATTTTATCATTGATAGTATTGATGAAGAGCTAAAATGCAACGACGTAAAATTGTTTTTTTACAGTACAAAAACTGCAGAAAGTGTTGCTTCTAAGNCACCATATTTAAGAGAACGAATAATAAATAAATATATTNCAAGTTTTCTGAAATTNATTNAAAATAAAACATATTCATATTTGTGGGCAAGCAATATAATGCCAATTATCGAATTTACTGAAATGTTTGGAAATGAATGTACATACAATAAATNATCTAACATATTTTCANAAAGAAAAAAGTTTGTTATTCAAGAGAATTATTCGTNTGGTGGCACAGGGACTTTTGTATTAANTGAANAAAACGAAGATATTATATTTCAACAGTTAGACAAATATAGCTGTTATAAGGTAAGTCCATACTATGAGTGTTCTTACTCTGTAAATGTCCATATAATAATTTCCAATAAAAAAATTTCGATTTTGCAGCCATCTATCCAAATTATTGAAAATGCGAATAATCGGTTGCTGTATAAGGGAGCCGATTTTTTGGCTTATTTAAAACTCTCGCCAGAAATTAAACAAAAAATTCTGAAATGCGCAGCGAATATCGGCAATTCTCTACAAAAACTTGGCTATTTGGGAGTGTGCGGTTTAGATCTTCTTGTCATCAATAATAATGTTTTTTTCATCGAGATCAATCCCAGATTCCAAGCTTCGTCAATGCTGATCAACTACGCGTTGAAACATAACAGTTTACCCGACTTGCAGACCATTGTATATGATATTTTTAATGACAGTGTGGATTCCGAAATATTAAGCGAAATAGAGAATATCAAGATCGAATTCAGCATGCTTTCTTTTTATCAAAATGAATTTTTGGCATTTAACAACTACTTGCTTAGTCTTTTAAGAAACACTTCCGCCAACATTGAAAAGTTAATAGTAGAAAATGAGGGCAGCAGTATAAACGGTGAGTATATATTTCNTGTANTTTNTAACACGAATATTTCAAGNATTAATTANGACGGTAATTTGTTTGTATATCAAAATTTGCTTAATTACAGCAATTTAAGTTCCGATATACTTCGACAAAATATGGTGATTTTAAAATGTGCTTTATTAACTCAAGGAGTGCGTGTGTCAGATGAAGTACAGGACTTATATGTTAATGGCAAATTTATAAAGATAGCAACTTTTGATGCAATTGATATTACAATAGATAATGACATTGTTATAAATTGTCCTACAAAAACAAAATTTGTAGAATTATCGCCTTTTTCCATTCAAAAACACGACGATGAAGTTGCTTTGTTCTATTTAAATGATTTTATATCACAAATTAAGATCGCCGAGCAAGAGCAGCTACCAGTAAAATACACTCGAAACAATATAAATATTCATCGTATAGGATACCTTACTACTGATCGTTTGCGCATAAAACATACTTCTATTTGCCTTTTTAAGAAAAAAGACCATGGATGTAAGTTTTGCCATATCACAAGTGTTTCAGATGCTGAAATACCATTAGATGATATATTTGAAACAATTGACCAATATCAAAGTAATGTTGATTTCAAGCATTTTTTGATTGGTGGACCGAGCAATTCTTATCAAAATGAAGAATATTATGTAAATAAGATTGCTCGCTATANCNGTNTAACCTCCAACAAANCCATTTATGTTATGTCGATTCCTCCGGTTGATGNTAATACNTTAGAACAATATTATAATAGCGNTGTANCCGAAGTAGCGTTTAATATTGAGATTTTTGACAGGGAGATTGCCAAAACTGTTATGCCGGGAAAAGGGGATATACCTCTTAATCAATATGAACTTGCGTTAAAAAAATCCTCACAATTATTTGGAAAGGAAAACACAAGGAGCATGTTGATCATTGGATTGGACTCACAAGAATCATTTTTGCGCGGAATAGAGTACCTATGCAAATTGGGAGTAACGCCAATGATATCACCTTTCCGTCCCATGGATAAAACAGAATTATCAAATTTTGTCCCCCCCACAATAAACTACATTTTAGAAACATACTTTAAGACAAAAGAAATCTGCAAAAAATATGGGATAAAGTTAGGACCGACCTGTGTATATTGTCAAAACAACACATTAACTTAAATAGCATATTTATTCATCTTCATTTTGATTGCCAAAGATTAAATTACTTGTATGATTGGTCAATTCATTGGTACTAATATTTACGGCATTGTAGTTGATGTCGTTTATGATTACCCCGAAATGATTCAACTCATCGCAGCATCTCAGAACAGGTTCAACCCCATTGATTAATCTGTCTATTGACTCAGTGCCGTCTTCATTTGAATTGATTTCTTTTTTTAACTTAATAATTTCCCATTGTGTTTTTTGGTTATCTAGTTGTTTAGCCGCCAATTCGCAATTTTCCTTTTGAATTTTTTGCTTCATGGTCATAAATTTACCTATAACTTCAGGGAGTTGTGAAATTCCTTTTATTCCAGCAATAAAAATTGTTGTAACCGCAGTAATCAAAGCTACTATAACAGAAGGATCCAAAGAATTGATTATGGCAATTATTTCGGCATTGCTGTTATATGTAAAGTTAATGCTGTAATTGGACTTGATTCCCACTACACCTACCAAGAGGTCTATTGCTTTATAAAACATGGATAAAACGGGATAATTTTTATTGTCTATATTTGTCTTAAAAGAAATAATCAANGANNAANCGTTGCTNTTCTNTAAGATGTTNTTTAATTCTGTAAAATGATTAACAATTAGAGAATAGAAAATAAAATTTTCTGACAATCTATTGTTGAATTCCTTCGATATGAAANTNANTAAATCTTTTTTCTGATGAATGTTTAATAAGTTACAAGAACTAGCCAAGATACAATAATATTTAAGCTGACGGTAATTATTAAGCAATATGGATTGATATATGCCATTTTTAATTGCAGTAAACGTTTTTTGATTATCATTTTCGGCGATATAAATGTTTGCAAGAGGGAAATAATTTTTTGTTTTTTCATAGAATGTCTTCAAATACACAACAATATCAAAGTACTCCTCTTTTGATATCTTTCCCTTTTTGGCAGACTTTATTGTTACATTATCGGAAGTGCTTTTTAGATATTTAATTCCGTTTATAATAAATGGAATTGTTGGAAAAGGCAAAGATGTATTGTTTAAATGTACATTGTTAAACTGTACATATTCTAAATTCATGTTTTTAAAGGATATTGTGTCTAATATCGTATTATTAAAAATTGCTCCGTCAAATGACGAATTGTCAAAAGCGCACCCTTCTATGGTAGAATTATTAAATGAAATATCATTCAGTCTGCATTGGTTAAAAACTATTTGTTCAAAAGTGGTTTGGTATATAAAGCTTTTAGCAAAACTCATTGAAGAATATGGAAGGTTGTTTTTGAAACGGCAATTAAAAAAATAAGAAGACTCAAAGTTTGCATTATCGAGAGTGCAATTATTAAATGAAACATCTTTAAATATAGAGTCTGTGAATCCGGTGCCGTTTAGATTACAATAATTAAAATTACTTTCTAAATAATATGATCTTCTTTGATTTTGATTCTCAAAGTTTACTCTTATATCATCATCTTTTTGAACCGCATAAGCACCTTTATAATAAAAATTTTTGTTAAAAACGTGTTCCGTAATTTTTTCTAAAGCATATTCTAAATCGTTTTCTTTTGATACTATNTGCAAACNCATNTAAACNCTCNTNTCATTTTTNACAAATCANATTTAGGAAAAGNGANAAATTCTAAATGATAATTTGAAGTTATCCTGCGTTGATTTCTAAATACTATTGTTCGACACCGCCGAAACCATTGCAACAATGGTGATTCTGAATCGTGAGATTATGGCTACTTATCGCAGGACAATTTTCGTCTGGCTCAATGAAAAGGTAAAAAAAGAAGGAATGTCCGATCTTTTGTAGACTCTACTTGATGAGAAATCTGTTTATTTCCAAAAGGAAATAAATCTCTGGCTGTGAAAAAGTTTCAGTTATCATGGTGAAAATGGTGCGCCAGTTCGGTGCATAAGATATAGTCGAGTGAAATTCCCGACCTGACAAAGCTTAGCAGACAGTCAGTACATAGCCTTGGAGTCGAAGCCGTGAGGTTAGATTTAAGCGTAGGCAATGGAGTATAAGAGCCGCAATGCGAAAGCGTGAAGCTAAAGAGCCCCGTAATCCATGATGTATGGAAGTCGATGCATTCATTGTTGCAGCAGACAGCATCAGCAGATTCGTTTTGCGAGAAATTGCTGATTCCATCGGGGTCTAAGGGCGTGGCGAGTATACAAAGTATCTTATGCATACCTGGGAGGTCTGACAGATTCCTCAACAGAGGTAGGAAAATTGAAGTACATAAAGTGCAGAGAAATTCCGATGATCTGTCAGAAGTCGGACTGTCTCATAGTAGTGATGAAACTTGTGAAAGCAGGCGGAGCGAAGGGAACAGCAAATAATCGTTCTCAAAGAAGAAACATGTGTGACACAGGAGGTCAAAACAGATGGAAACGAAATCAATGAGAATAAGCAGTCAATCCAAGCGATACGCAAGGGTGCAGAATTTAATGCATAATGTCAATGAAAAGAGTCTAATGGAACAGCACAGACATCAAAAGCTGCATAAGGCAACTGGCATCGACAGGGTAGACAAGCAGGCGTATGAAGCTAATGCCGATGAAAATATTGCGAAATTAGTACAGAAAATGAAGAAGTTTTAATACAGACCGTTACCTGTACGCAAAGCCTATATTGACAAAGGCAATGGGAAAATGCGACCGTTAGGAATACCAGCCTACGAGGACAGACTTGTACAGGGAGCAATGGCAGATATACTGAATCAGGTGTACGAGCCAAGATTTCTTGACTGTTCGATGGGTTTCCGCCCGAATCGCAGCGCCCATGATGCTGTCGCATATATCAATCAAGTGATAATGTGCCGCAAGGTCAATTATGTGCTGGAAGCAGACATTCGAGGATTTTTTGACAATGTGAACCATGAGTGGCTCATGAAGTTTCTCGCAAATGACATTGATGACAAGAATTTTCTGCACTACGTAAAACGGTTTCTGATTGCAGGAATCATGGAGGGAATGGAATATTACGAAAGTGATAAGGGAACGCCGCAGGGCGGACAAATATCCCCGATTCTGGCGAATGTGTATCTGCACTATGTGCTTGACCTTTGGGTGACAGCAGTGAAAAAGCATATGAAAGGACAAGGATTCTATGTGAGATATGCGGACGACTTTCTGATTATGTTTCAGTATTGGGATGATGCAACGAGNGTTATGGCGGCATTAANGCCNAGGCTTGCAAAGTTCTCGCTNGAGCTTGCGGAGGAAAAGACNAGAATTTTCAAATTCGNAAGATTTGCGGAAACCAAAGAGGAATTTGACTTTTTGGGATTCACATTCTTCAATACTCACACAACAAAAGGGAAATATCGTGTGGGAATCCGCACAAGCAAGAAGAAACTGAAAGCGAAGCGGCAAAAGGCGAAAGAGTGGTTGAAAACACGTCTTAACAAGAATGTGACGGAGACTATGAAACTGATAAGACTTAGCTTGTTGGGACACTACAACTTCTATGGCGTGAACGGAAACTATACGCAGATGCGAAAGTTTTATACATACCTAAAATATGTCACGCACAAAATGCTGAATCGCAGAAGTGAAAGAGCGTATATGCGATGGGAAAAGTTCAAAAAGATTTGGGATTATCACATACCTAAGCCTATGATAACTAAGAACATCTGGNATTGNTNTATAAAGATTGTTTGAAGCTCCGTATGCNTTAATAGGGCACATGCGGTTCTGTCGAGGGGCGGCGGCAGCAATGCCGTCCGTCTACTCTACAAAGTTTTTATTACTGATTTCTTGCTGGATTGCTAATAGGTTCTGAGAAATATGAGATAAAATCCAATCATGAAAACGGTGATGTCAGGACGGATATCACGATTTGTGAATTTCAGACGCGGGAAATTGCAGTTGTGATTGAAGTGAAAGTTGCCGACAGTTTCAAATAATTGGAGTAAAATCTATCTGTCTACACATCCAGAAGGTAATAAATAATTGCAATGGGGAAAATCAGAAGCCTCCGTAGGAGTAAATCCTGCGGAGGCTTTTTTATCATGCTAAGATTTGTTGATATAAGGCTGTTTCGAACTTTTATCCATTTGTTCAAGTTACTACGGTACGATGTGGGCGCGCACAGCGACTTCCACACCGTACATAGCTTGTTAGAGGGCTTCTGCCCCTAAGCAATGCCAACAACTTAAGGTTATTTAGCATTTACCCCGTAAGAAAATCAGATAGAATATTTAGGACAAAACACCTTGCGTTGATGAGAGAACAGCGGACGAGGAACAGACCTGCCTTTAATGATCGGCACAGGTTGTTTTAGGCATAACAATATAAGCTGTTTACAAATATCCAATGTTTTATCCGCAAACAGCAGCATTGCAGAAAGTCGATACTTGAAATAATCGATCATCAGATTAATATTGGCTCTGTAATGATATTTACAGTCTGCTTTGATTGATTTAAGGCAACACCGAATCTACTATAGTTCCTTTTTTGAGAATCAGTTTACGCTCTTCAAGAATTTCAACTACTGCTGCAAATATCTTCTCCTGAATCCCGTTTTTTTCCAGAAGATTACGGAATCTTCCGAGCGTATCTCCATCTGGTACCTCTTTTGGTGAAACAACTCCACAAAAGTTTGAAAACGCTCGGCTGTCTATTACTTCCGTCATTACTTTCATATCTGCAAGGTCGTACAGATTCTGAAGCAAAAAGATTCTCAGCATCAATTCCATTGGGTATGGCTTATTTCCACGTTCTCCTTTGTAATAACATGGTTCGATCAACTTTAAAAATCTTTCCCACGGTATCATTCTTTCTATCTTCTCTAAAAATTCTTTTTTCTCGGTTCTGGCTGCTCCGAGTTCATCGTTTATTTCTGCCAGTCTCATTTGTCTTTCCATATCACCTATTATATCACTTTTTTTCCTCTTTTGCAACTGTGCGGCGTTGCATTAGGAATATGCAGTGCATTTGCAGATGAACATAACTCTGCATTTTTTTATAAGCAATAAGGAACTTGTGCTTATTGATTGTCCTGCATAACTCCGTTATAATTGTCACACCGTCTGAAGATGTGAAAAATGATTTGATTATTCTGCTCATGCAGATAGAGGGATGTGAAGCGGAGCGGCTCAATATCATGACTGCTAACGAGCTGCACAAAGACTGGTTCGTATCAACAATCCCTACGACACATATGAAACCGTTTGACGGAAAATGCTTCGGATATCATCTTCGGGTAGATAACAACGATGTGATATATACAGATGATACGGCAACTCTGGAGTCATATCTGCATCTGCTTCACAGTGGTGCATATCTGTATATAGAGTTGTCGTTCTGTAAGAGTGATGTGCATCTGTACATATATGATATATTGTCGAAACTTACTGAGCTTGCGGAGAATGGTGTTCATGTATACTTAATGCATTTTGATAACGAATCAGAAATCAGTGAGATTATAAGGAATGCAAAAATCCGTTTAGCTCCGCTTTGAAATGAAACTGAACAAACAGTCCTTTGATGTAGTCAGAGCGGGATACAAGACGATTGAATTAAGGCTTAATGATGAGAAACGTCAGAAGTTGAATGTTGGAGATTGGATTGAATTTTCTCAAAATTATCCCCAGCGCTTTCCTTTTTATAAATTTCCTCAGTAAACTGAGCTTTGAACTCAATATTTTCTGTTTCAAAATTCATAAAAATATGTGCTGATTTCTCAATTAGCTCATTAAAAAATCTCCTCTTTTAATTTTTTTATCAAAACATTATATCATATATTACTTTTTTAAACCTTGAATTNGCTTTGCCATTATGTTATAATATAAAAACAAACTATTTTTAAGCAAAGGAGATTTTTTAGTGAGTTATGTTGAATTTCAGAATGTAAAAAAGACATACGGTTCAGGGCAGACGGCTATAAATGCTCTTGACGGCGTTAATTTTCAAATCGAAAAAGGTGAGTTCTGTGTTATCGTCGGAGCTTCGGGAGCAGGCAAAACTACAATACTGAATATACTGGGCGGTATGGACACACTTACAAGCGGAAGTGCTGTAATCGACGGCACGGATATTTCGGGACTTAACAAGAAACAGCTTACTGCTTACCGCCGTCATGATGTGGGATTTGTTTTTCAGTTCTATAATCTTGTACAGAACCTTACTGCACTGGAGAACGTCGAACTTGCCGCACAGATTTGCCGTGACCCTCTTGATGCGGCAACGGTACTGCAACAGGTCGGACTTGCACAACGTATGAAAAATTTTCCTGCACAGCTTTCTGGCGGCGAACAGCAGAGAGTTTCTATTGCAAGAGCATTGGCGAAAAATCCGAAACTGCTTCTGTGCGATGAGCCTACGGGTGCGCTTGACTACAATACGGGCAAGGCTGTACTCAAACTTTTGCAGGATACGTGCAGGAAAACCGGTAAGACAGTTATTGTTATCACTCACAATCAGGCGATTTCTGCTATGGCAGACAGAATTATCACAGTAAAAAGCGGAAAAATTGCCGCTATGAAGCTTAATGAGAATATCGTCGATGTTGCGGATATTGAGTGGTGACGGCTTATGAAGAATATGAGAAAAACCGCACTCCGTGAAATAAAAGGTTCTTTAAGTAGATTTATTGCTATTCTTGCTATTATTGCTCTCGGCGTAGGCTTCTTTTCGGGAGTGAAAGTCACTACTCCTGCAATGGTCAGCATGATGGGAGATTTTATAAATAATAACAATTTGTATGACTACAAAATTGTCTCCACTCTCGGCTGGAACAAGGACAGCGTTACAGAATTTGCTAATCAGGACGATGTGAAGTACGCTGAAGGTGGTTACAGTCTTNATNTTATTTACGTTGANGAAAACGACGACNAATTTGTAATAAAAGCGCATAATATTTCCGAAAACGTCAACGGTCTGCTTTTGCAGGAAGGTCGTATGCCTGAAAATCCGAATGAATGTGTTGTCATGGCACACGGTGGATTTAAAGTAGGCAATACTTTTAAAATAAGCAGCAAGAACAGCGAAGATACTATTAATTCATTCAATGAAAACGAATTTACTGTGGTCGGCAGAGTTGATTCTTCTAATTATGTCAATTACAAAATGGGAAATACTTCCGTCGGCAACGGAAGTTTTGATGGATTTATTTACATTATGGAAAGTGCTTTTGATATTGATTACTTCACGGACATCTACATAAAATTCAATCGGGATTATCAGATTTATTCTGATGATTACGACGACTTCATTNAAAGCAAGTCTGANNTGTGGGAAGATATTGCACAGCAACAGNCNGATTTNCGTNACAAAAGGATTNTTGATGATGCACAGACGGAANTTGNTGATGCTAAACAGGAACTCGATGACGAACGCACAAAGGCTCTTAAGGAGTTTGATGATGCGAAAGTAAAGCTGGAAGATGCAAAAGCTGAACTTGATAATGCACTTGACGAACTCCGTAACGCAAAAAAGGAAATCGACGACGGAAAAAAGAAACTCTTTGATGCTAAGACTGAAATCGATAATGGTAAAGCTGAACTCGCAGAAGCTGAAGAAACTCTTAAGAACTCAAAAATAACGCTTGACGAAAGTGAACAGAAACTGATTGACGGGGAAAATCAACTTGCAGACGGTCAGGCACAGCTTGATAGTGCATGGGAGGAATTTTATGTGGGTGAAGCGGAATATAATTCGCAGGAAACAGCATTCTATACACAGTACGGTGATGTGCTTGCGATGATTGACTATCTTCCACCTGAACAGCAGGAAATGCTCCGCAGTGGTCTTGCTCAGCTGGAGCAGGCAAAGTCGCAGATTGATTATGCCCGTGCGGAACTTGAATATCAGCAGTCCGTACTGAACAGCAGTCGTGAGGAACTCCAATCTGGCAGAACTGAATTTGAACTGGGAAAAGCACAGTATGAACAGGGTCTCGCCAATTACGAAAAAGCGAAGTCCGAACTTGAAAAGGGTGAGAAAGAGTACAAAGACGGTCTGAAAGAAATTGAAGATGCCGAAAAAAAGTACAATGAGGGCAACGACGATTACGCTTCGGGTCATTCAGTCTATACGGACAATTACGATGAATATGTAACCAATATGGCAGATTTCGAGCGTGAAATTGCCGATGCCGAAAAAGATATTTCCGATGCAGAACAGGAAATCGCCGATATTGAAAAGCCTGAAATATATCTTCTTGACAGGGATATGAACATCGGTTATGCAACGTTCAGGAACGATTCCGAAATCGTGGAGCAGGTTGCGAAAGTTTTCCCGATATTTTTTATTCTTGTTGCTGCACTTGTCTGCATGACCACCATGAGCCGTATGGTTGAGGAACAGCGTACGGAAATCGGAATGTTCAAAGCTCTGGGCTATTCAGAATCGGCAATCATGGGAAAATTCATGCTCTATTCGGGAAGTGCGTCTCTTATCGGCTGTATACTGGGATTTTTTGCNGGAACATATTCTTTTCCTGCTATAATATGNGTGACTTACAAACNTATGNATGTTCCACTTGATATGCCATATCTTTTCGACAAAACTCTGTTCATTGCATCAGTCGGGGCATCTTTACTGTGTTCGCTCGGTATGACGTGGATTTCGTGCCGTGTCGAACTTGCGGAAACAGCGGCAAATCTCATGCGTCCTAAAGCTCCGAAGGCAGGAAAAAGAGTTCTGCCCGAAAGAATACCGTTTATCTGGAACAGACTGAAATTTCTGCATAAGGTTTCGCTGAGAAATATTTTCAGGTACAAGGGCAGATTTTTTATGATGATTATTGGTATCGGCGGTTGTACAGCCCTTCTCCTGACGGGTTTTGGTTTGAAAGACTCCGTTGCAAAGTTTGCCGACGTGCAGTATGACGAAATTCAGATTACCGACGCAATGGTAAGTTATGAGCCTGAGAATGTCAGAAAAGTACAGCGTATGCTTGACGAAAAATCAGACAGTTTTCTGCTTTACAGAGAAAGCTCGTGGGATTTGATATGCGACAGTGGTGCAAAGAGTATCAGTCTTGAAACTGTTGAAACTTTTGACACTATGCCTGAATTTATGAATTTCCGCACGGAAGACGGCGTTCAGCTTGAATATCCGGAACTCAATGAAGCTCTGATTTGCCACAGTATTTCCGACAGATACGGAATAAAGCAGGGCGATGAAATAACGCTCCGTGACCCTGATATGAACGAAATGCACCTGAAAGTTACAGGAATTTTTGAAAATCATGTCTACAATTATATCTACATCAGCAAAGAGACTTATAAATCACAGCTCGGTGAAGACGCTGAAATGAACAGTGCATTTATGAATTTCAGGGAAGGCGACGATACAGATATTATTGTGACGGAACTCCTTGAAAATGCGGATATAAGCTATATTTCAGTACTCGAAGAGACTAAGGCAAATATGGCGGACAAAATGAGCAGTCTTGATTATGTTGTGCTTCTTGTAATCGTATGTGCGGCGGGTCTTGCATTTATTGTAATTTACAATCTCACAAATATAAACATAACCGAACGCACAAGGGAAATTGCCACCATAAAAGTACTCGGATTTTTCCGCAATGAAACTTCCGCATACGTACTCAGGGAAAATATTGTGCTTACTTCACTCGGTATACTTTGCGGTCTTGGTCTCGGAATACTCCTCCATCGCTTTGTCATGGCACAGATTGTAGTCGATATGATTGAGTTCAGCATAAGAATACTGCCGTTGAGTTACGTTTTAAGTATCATTCTTACATTTGTATTCAATTTTATAGTAAATATCTTCATGCAGATAAAACTTGAAAAAATCAACATGGCGGAGTCGCTTAAATCTGTTGACTGATATAAACGAAAAAAGAGTTCCCAACATCCGCAGTTTTCTTCACTGCGGATGATTTACGTTGTCTAATAAATATTTTGAATTTGATTCTATTTAAAAATTGGAAACATTGCTCGGTGTGGGAACTTATTTTCAGAGAATAATTGCTGAGGATTCGGAAGGTGTTCTTATTAGTATTATAAACAAAAACAGAGCGNAANTTTGTGCATNANATAGAAAATAGAGGGAAACTATTGACTTAGAGTTCACTCCAGATATTATAATAAAAATACAAAGAACACAAGCGGAGGTGAACACATTGACAATCAAAGAAGTCAGCGAAAAATATGATATTTCACAGGATACGCTTNGGTATNATGAACGGGTGNGAATGATACCGCCTGTAACCAGAACAGCAAGCGGTATTCGTGATTATCAGGAAGAGGATATCAGGTGGGTAGAGCTTGCAAAGTGTATGCNCAGTGCAGGACTTCCGGTGGAAACTATGATAGAATATGTCAAGCTGACGCAGGATGGTGATGCAACGATTGCTGCAAGATTACAGTTATTGACAGATCAGAAAGATTTGCTTTTGGAGCAGAAAAGCAAAATTGATGCGACGCTGGAGCGACTGAATTATAAAATTTCACGTTATGAAATTGCAGTTAAAACCGGGATACTTACATGGAAAGATGAAACATAATTATGATATAGTTATTCTACTTATAAACGAAACTACAAGGACATAGAAAAGCATAGTGAATGGAATCGTTTAAAGATAAGTGATAACGCAGAAATGCTT
>WFLZ01000261.1 GCA_009177225.1 Clostridia bacterium | reverse complement strand
CAGCAGGAAATTACAGGGCTTTACGTATAAAAATAGGTACTGCACAGGGACATAACTGGTGGTGTGTCATGTACCCTCCGCTATGTATTCCTGCAGCTTGTGAGGTTGAGGAAAATTGCGAGACGGAAGCGGTATTTTTCAGTGAAAAGGAAATTGATATAATGAACAATCCAAAAAAATATAAAGTAAGGTTTGCTATATGGGACAAACTTAAAAGCGTATTTGATTAGTAATTTGTGAAAAGTGATGATTTTTTTCTTTTTCTATTGACAAATTACAGTCTGTACGATACAATAAAAATATCCTTTTTATTAGAATAAAAAAACTGCTTTGAAAGATGAGTACAGACTTATGTTTGTACTCATTTTTCTTTTTATGGCAAAAAATAAACTGTGGTATAAAAAAACTTTTGTACAGAATGACAAAATTTTCTTCTTCCCCTTGACAAAATGAAAACAAAGATGTATAATGTTCAGGTAAACAAAGCAGAACTTGCGTTCTCACCGTCCGGTTTTACTAAAACGGTTAATAATTTCATCTTTCTTAAACGGATTTTTTTC
The DNA here is from genome assembly GCA_009177225.1 of Clostridia bacterium. Classification (GTDB taxonomy): domain Bacteria; phylum Bacillota; class Clostridia; order Oscillospirales; family Ruminococcaceae; genus Ruminococcus. Next base: position 34,713 of record WFLZ01000261.1, on the reverse strand, counting down.
GTTTGTTCAGGCGATGTGATTAGTGGGTGCGGAATGTTTCTGCACTCATTTTTGTTTTTCTATCAATATAGTTGGAGGTGCTTGACTATTAGCAAACAGGAACTGCAAATTAATGAAGAAATCAGAGACAAAGAAGTTCTCGTAATCGACGCTGACGGAAAAAAACTCGGCGTATTGTCAGCAAAAGAGGCTCAGCAGATTGCATTTGACCAGGAGCTTGACCTCGTTAAAATCGCTCCGCAGGCAACACCGCCCGTTTGTCGTATCATGGACTACGGAAAGTACTGCTTTGAACAGACGAAGCGTGAAAAGGAAGCAAGAAAAAATCAGAAGGTCGTTTCAATCAAGGAAATCAGAATGTTTTCAACTATTGATACTCATGACTTTGAAACAAAGGTCAATCAGGCTGTAAAGTTTTTGCAGGGCGGAGATAAGCTCAAGGTTTCAGTAAGATTCCGCAAGAGAGCCATTGCTCACCCGCAGCTCGGTGAAGAACTGCTGGAGCGTTTCAGAGAGGCAGTTTCGGGAGTCGGCACAGTTGACAAACCAGCTAAAATGGAGGGACGCAGCATTGTTATGTTCGTTTCCCCGAAAGCATCAAAGTAAGAACTGACCTGTTCTGAATTAAGGAGGATTATAAAATGGCAAAGGTTAAGGTTAAAACTCATTCAGGCGCAAAAAAGCGTTTTAAGGTTACAGGAAGCGGCAAGGTTAAGTATCAGCACACAAACAAGAGACACAGACTTACCCAGAAGGATACAAAGCGTAAGAGAATTGCCCGTAACGCAGGTGTTGCAGATTCCACAAACGCTCCTACAATCAAGAAGCTCGTTCCTTATCTTTAATTTTTCAGGAACGCAAACCGTTTTCCCGTAATTTTATTTTTGGAGGTATAAGAATATGGCACGTGTCAAGGGTGCAATGATGACTCGTAAGAGAAGAAATAAAACTTTAAAGCTTGCTAAAGGCTATTTCGGTGCAAAGAGTAAGCATTTCAAGATGGCTAAACAGGCTGTTATGAAGTCCGGCAACTATGCTTATATAGGCAGAAAGCAGAAAAAGAGACAGTTCAGACAGCTCTGGATTACAAGAATTTCCGCAGCTGCAAAGCTTAACGGTATGAACTATTCTACTTTTATGAACGGCTGCAAGAAAGCTGGTATTACTCTTAACAGAAAGATGCTTTCCGAAATTGCTATCAATGATGCAGCAGGTTTCACAGCAATTGCTGAAAAGGCAAAGGCTGCTCTTTAATTACGTCTGAAACACGCTTCTTAATTAAAATTAAGGGCGTGTTTTTAAATAATATAAGGTATAGGAGGAATCCGGACTTTTGGAAAATATAATCACATCTAAGGATAATCCTGTTATCAAGCTGTATCAGAAACTTTCTTCTTCAAAAAAAGAAAGGATTCAGTACGGCTTATTTGTGTTAGAGGGACAGCGTATAGTTGAAGATGCCATAAAGGAAGAAAGCGGTATAACCCACATTATTCTTACCGAAAAAGCTTTTGAAAAATATGGCACACAGTTGATTCAGGCTGATTTGAGGAACACAAGAACAATTGTTATTTCAAATGAACTTGGAAACAGAATTTCTTTAACTGATACCACTCAGGGCGTTTTTGCGGTCTGCCGTATACCTGAAAAACGCAGTCCTGTTTTCAGCGGAGACGAAAAATATATAGTTCTTTTCGGACTTCAGGACCCCGGAAATGTCGGAATGATTATCCGTACCGCCGACGCTCTTGGTATTGACGGTATTATTCTTTCGGGTTCGTGCGACCTATACAGTCCGAAAGTTATACGTTCAACTATGGGTTCGGNTTTCAGAACGAATATATTTATTGAAAATGATACGGAAAAACTTTTTTCTCTGCTGAATAANAATGATGNTCTTACATNTGCCGCAGTCATAGACGGAGATGCCGAAAAGGTTACGGAATGCGGTTTCGGCGGACGACAGGCGGTTTTTATCGGAAACGAAGGAAACGGACTGCCAGAAGATATATCTGAACGCTGTGACAGGCGTGTTACTATTCCTATGCACAGCAGTATAAATTCACTTAATGCCGCCATGGCAGCTGGTATTCTTATGTGGGAACTAAGAAAATAACAGAAAAACGAGGGCTTTTTGTGAAAGAAATTAAATATTGGGTATGGCTTTCAATGATATTCGGAGTGGAAAGCAGAACTATGTGGAAACTCATGAGGGAATTTGAAAGTGCTTCGGAGGCATATTATCAGCTTTCGTCAGGAAGTGCAGATATAAAACTAAGTGAAAAATACAGAAAAAATATAAAAAACTGTTCTGTTGAACAGGCTGAAAGTCTTATTGAACAGTGCGGAAAATCTGGAATAAATATTATATGTTACAGTTCTCCGGAATATCCTGACAGACTCAGACATATAATTGACCCGCCGGCAGTTCTTTATTATAAGGGTGATATTATGTGCATCTGCGGTGATAGAATTATTTCATGCGTCGGCACACGGAAAGCAAGCTCTTACACGATTTCTGTTGTTTCAGAAATATGCAGGGAACTTGCAGGTTACGGGTTTACTATAGTAAGCGGCTTTGCAGTCGGTGTTGATATAGCTTCACATCTTGCTGCCGTAAGCGTAAAACGTCCGACTGCCTGTGTGCTTGGCTGTGGAGTTGATGTCAATTATCCATCAGGAAACTTTCAGTACAGGGACAGTATTATTGAAAACGGTGGTGTTTTCATTTCTGAATATCCTCCGGGAACACCTGCTTATTCACATAATTTTCCAAAGAGAAACAGAATACTTTCCGCTATCGGCAGAGCGACTGTTGTTTTTGAGGCAGCTATAAAAAGCGGTTCTATGGTTACAGCGTCCATTGCTGATGAACAGAACAGGGAAATTTTCTGTATGCCTCCGGCAGATATAACGGATAAACGTTATGCCGGAAATATAAAACTTCTTCGGAATATTGCAAGACCTTTTTACAGTTGTGAGGAAATAGTTGATTTTTTCAATCTGAAAAGCTGTCGGGATACCGATTTTATAAAGAAGGAAATTTCTTGTGATAAACCTGTAGTCTGTAGTTCTCCGGCGAAAAAGAAAAAAGCAGTTCCGGAGAAAACTAGACAGGTGGAAACAATTATAAATAATGATATCGAAACAGATAATTCACTTACTCCTGTTCAGTGTGAAATTGTCAGACTGCTCACAAACTGTGCTGTTCATATTGACGTTATTGCTTATAAACTCAACATGGATATCATGGAACTTATGGCAGAACTGACAGAACTTGAATTACTTGACATAATAGAAGCACTGCCGGGAAAATTATTTAAAAAACGCTGATTTTTTTCAGCAGAAGGGGTAGAGGATAAATGCCGGATTTAGTTATAGTAGAATCGCCTGCAAAGGCAAAAACAATACAGAAATATCTGGGGTCAGGGTATGAAGTTATTGCTTCAATGGGACATATCCGTGACCTGCCGAAGTCAAAGATGGGAGTTGACACAAAGAATGACTTTGCCCCTCAGTATGTCGATATGAAGGGCAAGGAAGATGTTATAAAGGAACTCAGAAAGCAAGCAAAGAAATGTGACAAAATTTATCTTGCAACCGACCCCGACCGTGAGGGAGAAGCAATTTCTTGGCATATAGCACAGATGCTTAAACTTGATATAAACGACGATAATCGTGTTGCATTCAATGAAATCACCAAATCAGGTGTAAAAAATGGTATGAACAGTCCGCACAAAATAGATACCGACCTTGTGAACGCACAGCAGGCAAGACGTATACTTGACCGTCTCGTAGGTTATGAACTCAGTCCGTTTTTATGGAAAAAAGTCAAAAAGGGACTTTCTGCCGGACGTGTTCAGTCGGTAGCGGTGAGTATTATAGTTGACAGAGAAAATGCTATAAGAAAGTTTGTTCCCAAAGAGTACTGGTCAATTGATGCAAAATTTACTGCACCGTCGTCGAAAAAAGTTTTTGAAGCGTCGCTTGTATCGGTTGACGGAAAGAAAATAAATATTCCCGACCAGTCGGGAAAAACTGACAGCAAGAAAATTGAGATTCCGAGCAGGGCAGATGCGGACAATATTCTGAAAAAACTTGAAAATGCTGAATATAAAGTTACTTCGGTAAAAAAGCGTGTTACCAAGAAACAGCCGTCACCGCCCTTTATAACGTCCACAATGCAGCAGGAAGCGTCAAGAAAGTTGAATTTCAGTTCAAAGCGTACCATGAAAGCCGCTCAGGAACTTTACGAGGGCGTTGACATTGAGGGAATAGGTGCAGTCGGTCTTATAACCTATATGAGAACCGACAGTCTGAGAATTTCGGCGGAGGCAAAAGCCGCTGCCATACAGTATATTGAAACGGTTTACGGGCAGAATTATTTGTCTCCCCGTGATTTCAAGTCCGGAAAGAACGCTCAGGACGCTCATGAAGCAATACGTCCGTCAACTCCGGAACTCACGCCCGAAAGAGTAAAATCAAGTCTTACAAGCGACCAGTACAGGCTTTATAAACTCATATGGGAAAGATTTATTGCAAGTCAGATGGCAACGGCTCTCCTTGATACAACGTCCGTCGATATTGAGGCTAATGGTTGTATGTTCAGAGCATCGGGATATTCCGTTAAATTTGACGGTTTTATGATTCTTTATGTGGATTCTGAATCGACAGAAGAAAATAAAAAGGAGCTTCCCATTATTAATAATGACGATATTCTTAAACTGAAATCAATTGACGGAAATCAGCATTTCACCCAGCCGCCGCCACGTTATACAGAAGCGTCCCTGATAAAGACTCTTGAGGAAAACGGCATAGGCAGACCAAGTACGTATGCACCAACAATTACTACAATTACCGCAAGGCAGTACGTTGAGCGTGACGGAAAGTCCCTTAAGCCGACAAGTCTCGGTGAAGTCATAACGGAACTCATGAAAAAGCATTTTAATAATATTGTTGATGCAAAGTTTACTGCCGAAATGGAAAACAGTCTTGACGAGATTGAACAGGGCAAAAAGGACTGGATTAGCACACTTCATGAATTTTATGACGATTTTTCCGAAACTCTCCGCAAGGCAGAGGAAGCTATGGACGGCAAACGTGTTAAAGTTCCTGACGAGGAAACAGACATAATATGCGAACTCTGTGGAAGAAACATGGTTATCAAGTTCAGCCGTTACGGTAAATTTCTTGCCTGCCCCGGTTTTCCGGAATGTAAGAATACAAAGCAGATTGTTACGGAAACAGACGGAAACTGTCCGAGATGTAACGGAAAAATACTTCTTAAAAAGTCCAAGAAAGGAAGAAGTTTTTACGGCTGTGAAAATTATCCGGACTGCAATTTCATGACATGGAATATACCGTCAAAGGAAGTCTGTCCGGAATGTAAGAAAACTCTTTTTGTAAAAGGTGGAAAATCAGGCAGACTTGTATGTGAAAATGAAAACTGCGGATATGAAAGAGAGCTTAAAAAATGAGTGAAGTAAATGTAATAGGAGCAGGTCTCGCAGGCTGTGAGGCTTCATGGATACTTGCTCAGAACGGTATAAAAGTACATCTTTATGAGATGAAACCCGAAAAGTTTTCTCCTGCTCATAAGTACGGCGGTTTTGCGGAACTCGTCTGTTCAAACTCGCTTAAAGCCGCACGTCTTGAATCAGCGGCAGGACTTCTTAAATATGAAATGGAGATACTCAGTTCGCTGACTGTTCNATGTGNAAAGGAAAATNCANTTGAGGCAGGTGGNGCGTTGGCGGTTGACCGTGAAAAATTTTCGGACAGCGTTACCGCAAAAATAAAAAATCACCCGTTTATAGAAGTAATCAGCGGTGAAGTTTCAGAAATTCCGGACGGAATGACTATAATTGCAACAGGTCCGCTTACTGCCGGTAAAATGGCTGAAAAAATAAAGGAACTCTGTGGCGAGGGACTTAGTTTCTACGATGCAGCCGCTCCGATAGTTACCGCCGAAAGTCTTGACATGAACAAAGTATTTTTTGCGTCACGCTATGACAGAGGCGACGCTGATTATATAAATTGTCCGATGAACAGGGAAGAATATCTTGATTTCTATGAATCTCTGATTTCTGCCGAAAGAGTACAGTTAAAGGACTTTGAAACCCACCCTTTCAGCGTTTATGAGGGCTGTATGCCGATTGAAGTTCTTGCTTCAAGAGGTGTTGACACAATGCGTTTCGGACCTATGAAACCTGTCGGCATTACTGATATAAGAACAGGAAAACGTCCCTATGCGGTTGTACAGTTAAGGCGTGAGAACCGTGAGGGTACGCTTTTCAACCTTGTGGGATTTCAGACTAACCTGAAATTCGGCGAACAGAAAAGAGTGTTTTCCATGATAACAGGTCTTGAAAATGCCGAGTTCATGCGTTACGGCGTTATGCACAGGAATACTTTTATAAACAGTCCGGAACTTCTTGATTCTGATTTTTCAATGAGGGAAAATCCTGACATCTATTTTGCTGGACAGATAACAGGCGTTGAGGGATATATGGAGTCGGCAATGAGCGGACTTGTCGCAGGTATTTCAGCAGTAAGGAGAATAAAGGGTCTTGAACCGCTTAAACTTCCGGTTGATACCATGACGGGTGCATTGTCCGCATATATAAGTGACCCTTACAATAACGGAAAATTTCAGCCTATGGGTGCAAATATGGGAATACTGCCCGATATCAGTGTGAGAATAAAGGACAAAAAACAGAAATACGGCGTTTATGCAGAACGTGCGGTTAATTCTCTTAAAAAGGAATTAGAAAGGATTGGCTATGAAAATAATAGTTGACGCATTCGGAGGGGACAACGCTCCCCTTGAAGTTCTGAAAGGCTGTGAAAGAGCAGTCAGTGAACTCGGTGTTAATATAATACTTACCGGACACGAAAAGAAAATTAAAAGGTGTGCCGAAAAGAACGGAATAAGTCTCGACGGTATGGAAATTGTACACACAAGCGAAGTTTTTGATATTCACGAAGAACCAAAGGAAATTATCAAATCGGGAAAAAATACCTCTATGGCTCTTGGTCTGAAACTTCTTGCTGACGGTAATGGTGATGCTTTTGTTTCGGCAGGAAGTACCGGAGCTTTGGTTATGGGTTCGACGTTTATTGTCAAGCGTATAAAGGGCATAAAGCGTATTGCACCCTCTCCCGTCCTGCCTGCCGACAAGGGAAGTTTTATTCTTACTGACGCAGGTGCAAATACGGAGTGCCGTCCCGAAATGCTTGTACAGTTTGCGGTAATGGGCAGTGCTTACATGGATAAAGTAATGGGCATAAAAAAGCCGAAAGTTGCTCTTTTGAACATAGGTGCGGAGGAAACAAAGGGACGTGAGCTTGAAATTGAAGCGTACAGACTTCTTGAAAAATCAGGTCTGAATTTCGTCGGAAACATTGAGGCAAGGGATATGCCCAAAGGTGAATGCCATGTTGTTGTTACCGACGGTTTTACCGGTAATATCGCACTGAAACTCTATGAGGGAATGGGGTCTTTCTTTGCTAAGAAAATGAAGTGGATTTTTTCGGGAACGGGTAAAATCGGTGCAGTCTTTTCAATTGGAAAAATCAGTAAATTCCGTAAGCAAATGGACTATAAGGAAGTTGGTGGGTCTGCACTTCTCGGTGTGAAAAAACCTGTAATAAAGGCTCACGGCAGTTCCGACGGCACGGCTTTTTTCAATGCGGTAAGACAGGCTAAAAAATGCGTTGAAACTGACGTTTCGGGAGTAATCGAAAAATATGCGGTAAAAATGGCAGAAGCTTCAAAGGAGTTGTAAAAAATGGAGAGAATTGAAAAATTAGAGGAAATTATCGGATATAAATTTAAAGATAAACATCTTATTTATCAGGCTTTGTCACATTCTTCATATGCCAACGAAAAGAAAAATCCGTCCGGAAGCAACGAGCGTCTTGAGTTTCTCGGCGACAGCGTTCTTTCAATAGTTGTTTCGGACTATTTATATAAGAAACTCAATGTTGCAGAGGGCGAACTGACAAAAATGCGTGCTTCACTTGTTTGTGAAAAATCCCTCTATGTCTTTGCACAGCAGATACATCTCGGTGAGTTTCTTTTTCTCGGAAAAGGTGAGGAAAACACCGGTGGACGTGAAAGACCCTCGATTCTTGCAGACGCTTTTGAGGCGGTAATTGCGGCTGTTTACCTTGACGGAGGACTGGAACCCGCTTCAAAGCATATTCTGCGTTTTATGCCTGATGACGTTCAGCACCCTCAGAAACCTGCTTTCAGTGATTTTAAAACAGTTTTGCAGGAGATAGTGCAGAAAAATCCGGAGGAAAAAGTAGAGTATGTACTCATAGGCGAGGAAGGTCCTGACCATAACAAGCGTTTTGTTGTGGAAGTACGTCTTAATTCTCAGGTAATCGGCAGAGGTAAGGGCAGAAGCAAAAAGGAAGCAGAACAGTTTGCCGCTAAAGAGGCACTGGAGCTTATGGGCTATGAAGCACAGTAATATTTCAATATTCATAGCACACGTTGGTTGTCTGAATATGTGTAGTTTCTGTAATCAGCATACAATAAGCGGAGCTGAAAAAGCACCGTCTGCGGAGGAAGTCCGTCAGATATGTGAAAACGCACTGAATGAAGTGAAATTCCCCGAAAATACTGAAATAGCGTTTTTCGGCGGTAGTTTTACAGCTATTCCACGCAGTTATATGATTCAGTTACTGGAAACGGCTCATGAATTTACCGGAAACGGAAAATTTAGCGGTATAAGGGTTTCAACCCGTCCCGACTGTATAGACAGGGAAGTGCTTGAAATTCTAAAAAAATACGGTGTTACGGCGATTGAACTCGGTGCTCAGTCCATGAATGACGATGTTCTGAAAGCTAACAACAGGGGACATACGTCGCAGGACGTTTTCAACGCCTGCCGTCTTATACGTGAGTACGGTTTTGAACTCGGTTTACAGATGATGTGTGGTCTTTACAGAAGTATCGTTGAAACAGAGTATGAAACTGCGGAAAAAATTCTTGAAATCCGTCCCGATACGGTCAGGATATATCCGGTTGTTATACTTAAAGGAACTAAACTTGCGGAACTGCTTGAATCGGGCGAATATGTGCCGTTTGAATTTGAAACAGTACTTGAAATATGTTCAGTTGCCCTTATGAGTTTTGAAAATAAGGGTATAAAAGTAATCAAGTGCGGACTTCATGCGAGCGAATTTGTTGAGCGTGATATGGTTGGCGGATTCTATCACCCTGCTTTCCGTGAACTGTGTGAAAGTCGTATTTACCTGAAAAAAATGCTTGATATGGTCAGTGATGAAAAATCTGAAAGTTATATTTTTGAAGTAAATGACAGATGTATAAGCAAGGCATACGGTCATAAAAAGTCAAATGCCGAATTTTTCAGAAAAACAGGCATAAATATAAAAGTTGTGGGAAACGAAAATATTCCCGTATACGAATGTGTGATTAAGAGGTGAGTAAATGTACCTTAAATCGCTTGAAATACAGGGTTTCAAGTCTTTTCCGGATAAAATAAGTCTTACTTTCGACAAGGGACTTACTGCGGTAGTAGGTCCGAACGGCAGCGGAAAAAGTAATATAGGCGATTCGGTTCGCGTGGGTTNTCGGAGAANAGNCAACAAAAACCCTNNGGGGAAACAAAANGGAGGACGTTNNTTTTTCCGGTACTGTTGCACGAAAAGCTATGGGATTCGCCGCCGTTACTCTTAATATAGACAATTCGGACGGAACTATTGCCGACGCAGGCGAAGAAATAGCCGTTACAAGAAAACTTTACCGCAGTGGTGACAGTGAATATATGATAAACGGCAGAAATGTACGTCTTAAAGACATAAACGAGCTTTTTATGGATACGGGTCTGGGTCGTGACGGTTATTCAATTATCGGACAGGGAAGAATTGCCGAAATAGTCGGTGCAAAAAGCAACGAACGCCGTGATATATTTGAAGAAGCGGCAGGAATTTCAAAATTCCGTTACAAAAAGCTTGAAGCAGAACGGAAACTTACGTCCGCACAGGAAAATATGCTCAGACTTACAGACATTCTTGCTGAACTCGAAAGCAGAATTGAACCGTTGAAAATTCAGTCACAGAAAGCGGAAAAATTCGTAAAGCTTGCAGAAGAAAGAAAACAGCTTGAAATTTCGGTTTGNGTCANTCGTCTTNANGAGATGAAAAAGNATCTTGAACNGCTNGAGGAAAAAATNCTTNTAAGCCGTACTGAATACGAGAACATTGAGAATGATATTCGTGAACAGGAAAAACGACTTGAGGACGGTTACAGGAAAATGCAGGAAAGTACTATCCGGTCGGACGAACTGCGTCGGAAAATGCTTGAGGAAGAACAGGCTGCATCACAGATGAAATCTGACAGTGCGGTTCTTGAAAACGATATAAAGCACTGTGAAACAGCTAAACTTTCAGCAGAAAAAAGTATTGCAGAAGCAGAAAAAACACGCACTGACCTTATAAGTCGGAAACAAAATGCCGAAGAAAATATTATCCTGCTCAGACAGCAAAGTCTTGATTTGCAAAAGGAAATTGAGGAAACTGAAAAGAGTTTTGAAAAGGCTGAAAAGGACAGTTCACAGCTCGGTGACAGCGTTGACAGAACAGGAAGTGAAATAAACAGTCTCTATATAAAACAGAGTGAATACCGTTTTTCGTGTGAATCGTCGAAAAGGGTCATTGAAGAAGAAACGCAGAGACTTGCGGAACTGCGTAAAAGAAATGTTTCAGATGAAAAAACGCTTTCCGAATATATCGGGAAAATCAGTCTTTATGAAGAAAATTCGGAAAAACTTTCAGAAAAGTCCGCAGTTCTTAAAAATAAGCTTTCGGAGTCTGAAAAGCTGTATATTGCGAAAAAATCAGACTTTGAACAGGTAAAAAAAGATTTTGAAAGTGTTCTTTACGAAATCAGGGAAAAACAGCAGAGAAGAAAAATTCTGCATGANCTTGATAATAATANGGAAGGTTTTGCAGGAAGTGTAAAGTCTGNTCTCAGGGCTTCAAAACAGGGACGTATAAACGGCGTTTTCGGGACAGTCGCACAGAATACGGGTGTTGAACAGAAATACGCTCTTGCAGTCGAGACGGCTCTCGGCGGTGCGATGCAGAATATTATTGTCGAAAATGAGGAAACCGCCAAGCAGTGCATTAATTTTCTCAGGGAACAGAAAGGTGGACGTGCTACTTTTCTGCCGGTTACTTCTGTAAAGGGTCGTGAACTCAATGAACAGGGACTTGAAAACTGTATGGGATTTGAGGCAGTGGCAAGTCATATTGTGACTTATGACCCGAAATTCAGCGGTATTATATCTTTGTTACTTGGACGTACCGTAATAGCCGAAAATATTGATTCTGCTATTCTTATTGCCAAAAAATACGGCTACAGGTTCAGAATTGTCACACTTGACGGACAGGTTATAAATGCCGGTGGNTCGTTCACGGGTGGNTCTGCACAGAAAACAGCCGGAATTATTACNAGNAAAANTGAAATCGATAGGCTTGACGGTGAGATTGAAAAACTTTCTGCCAACCGTGACAAACTGGGTGAAAAGGCTGAAAAAACACGTTCCGAATCGGAGAAAATCCGTCTTGAAACGGAAAATATAAAATCTGAACTTACGGAATGCAGTGCAGATATTGCACGTTTAAATTCAGAAATTTCAACTCTTGGATTGCTTTCGGAACAGATGAAGTCACAGACTGAAAATTCCGTCCGCCTTATAGTGGAAACGGAGAAAAAGATAAGTTCCGCAAAGACAGAAGTTGAAAATTCAGAAAAAAATCTTGCGGAGATTTATGAAAAAATTCAACAGGCAGAGCAGGAACTCGCTCAGGGACAGGATATCCGTGAAAAACTTCGCCGTAGCAGGACAGAACTTTCAGAAAAGCTTTCACAGCTCAGAATAAAGGGAACAGAGTTTGCAAAGGACATTCAGTCACATCAAAGTGAAGTTTCAAGGATTGACGAAAGTCTTGCGGAACTGGAAAACAGTACGGAAAATTTCAAAGAGGAAATAAAAAGACTTGAAACCGATATTGACGGAAAGAAGTCTGAAATCGAAAAAATCCGTCTGAAACTCGGCAGTCTAAAAGACAACACAGATATTTATCTTAATAAGATAAAGCAGTTTCAGACAATTCACACCGAACAGAACCGTCTTGTAAATGAGATTCAGCGTGGTCTTAAAGAGACAAATTCCGCAAAGGAAAAATTTTCGGGTGAGATTACGAGACTTGAAGAAAGACGTGAAAATGTCAGCCGTGATTCCGACAATATCATAAGACAATTACTTGAAGTCTACGAACTTACACGTTCGGAAGCGGTTCAGATTGCCGTGAAAATTGACAATATGGCAGAGGCACAGAAACAGCTTTCCGATATAAAAAATAAAATAAGAGCGTTGGGCAGTGTCAACGTTGATGCGATTGAGGAATATAAGGAAGTTTCGGAAAGATATTGTTTCATGTCGGAACAGATTGCGGACATACGGAAGTCAAAAGCTGAACTTGAAAAGATAATATCGGGTCTGACAGAGGAAATGTGCAGAATTTTTGCGGAAAGCTTTGAAATAATAAACTCCAGTTTCAAGGATATTTTTACGGAACTTTTCGGAGGTGGCAAAGCTGAACTCGTACTCACAGACCCCGAAAATGTTCTTGAATCGGGTATAGAAATAATCGTTGCTCCACCCGGAAAAGTTATAAAAAATCTTATTTCACTTTCGGGTGGTGAACAGTCGTTTGTTGCGATAGCCATTTATTTCGCTATTCTTAAACTGCGTCCTGCACCGTTCTGTATTCTTGACGAAATAGATGCTGCTCTTGACGAAGTGAACGTGCGTAAATATGCACAGTATCTTAAAAATTTTACCGATACAACGCAGTTTGTGCTTGTTACTCATCGTCGGAGTGCTATGGAGGAGGCTAACGTGCTTTACGGCGTTACCATGCAGGAGGACGGAATTTCCAAACTTCTTAAAATGGAACAGGTGGATTTTCAGGAAGATATAGCCGACATACAGTAAACATATAAAAAAATAAGTACCGGAGGAATACAATGGGAATTATTCAGAAAATTGCAGAAGGTCTCAGAAAAACTAAAGACTTTTTTCTGGGAAGATTACAGAAAATTTTAAATTCTTTCACAGTCATAGATGACGAACTTTTTGAAGAACTTGAAGAAACTATGATTATGAGTGATATCGGAGTTGAAACGTCGGAGGAAATATGTGACCGTCTGCGTAAGAAACTCAAGGAAAGAGGTATAACAGACCGCAAAAAGATTATGGTGCTTATTCAGGAAATAATCAGCGAAATGATGGGCGACGATACGGGTCTTGACCTTTCTGTTTCACCGTCGGTTATAATGGTAATCGGTGTAAACGGTGCAGGCAAGACAACGACTATCGGAAAGATGTGTCACCAGTTCAAGAAAGAAAATAAAAAGGTTCTTGTTGCAGCTGCAGACACTTTCCGTGCGGCAGCGATAGACCAGCTTGAAGTATGGACAGAACGTGCAGGCGTTGAAATTGTAAAGCACACAGAGGGTTCAGACCCCGGAGCAGTTGTATATGACGCTCTTGATGCAGCAAAGGCAAGAGGCTGTGACGTTGTTATAATTGACACCGCCGGTCGTCTGCACAATAAAAAGAATCTCATGGAGGAACTTGCGAAAATTAATCGTATTATCGACAAGAAAGCCGGTGAATGTTCAAGAGAGGTTCTGCTCGTTCTTGATGCGACAACGGGACAGAACGCCGTAAATCAGGCTAAGCTTTTCGGTGAAACTGCCAATATTACCGGAATTGTCCTCACAAAGCTTGACGGTACAGCAAAGGGCGGTATTGTTATTTCGATTAAAAATGAACTTGGTATACCTGTAAAACTTATAGGTGTCGGCGAAAAAATAGACGACTTACAGCCGTTTGACAGCCGTTCATTTGTTGCTGCACTGTTCAGTGGTGCAGATATTGAACAGGAAGAAGAAAAGACGGAAGAAACCGAAGAAAATGAAGTTTCCGAAGAAGTTGAAGAAACCCAATCTGAAATTATTGAAGATAATGAAGATGATGAATCTAAAAAGCAGGGATTTTTTGGAAAGCTTTTTGGCAGTAAGGATATAGAAGAAGATTCAGACGAACCGGAAGAAGATTTTGACAAAGAAGAAATTACAGAAGAAGAAACCGAAGTTGTTGAAGAAGTCGTTGAAGAAGATGAGGAAACAGAAGAACAGTTCGAAGAACTGAAAGTACTGGAAGAAGAAAAGGAAAACAGAAAACAGAGATTCTTTAGTAAGTTTGCAATTGCTGAGGAAGAAGAAAAAGAAGAAGAACAGGAAGAAACCGTAAGTGTTGACGAGGAAGAAACAGAAGAAGAAACTGTTGTTGAAACGTTTGACGAATATGACGAACCCGATGAAGAAATTGACGATTATGATTCAGATGAAGATGTGGACGAAGATGACGAAGAATACAGTGTAGAAGAAGCAGAAGATGAAGAACCTGAACCCGAACAGCAGAAAACAAAAAAGCGTGGTTTCTTCAGCAGACTTTTCGGAAGAAAGGACAAGGACGATGATTAAAAAAATTGTCATGGCTACCAACAATGCTAATAAGCTCCGTGAGGTGAGGGAGATTCTCTCACCACTCGGTATAGATGTAATTTCGCAGAAAGAAGCTGGTGCGAACGTTGAACCCGAAGAAAACGGCGTTACTTTTGAGGAAAACGCACTGATTAAAGCAAAAGCCGTCTATGATATAACCGGTGTGCCGGTTATCGCCGACGACAGCGGTCTTTGTGTTGACGCACTCGACGGCAGACCGTCCGTTTACTCTGCACGCTATGCCCCGAAAGGTCAGGAGTGTGACAAACTTCTTGACGAAATGAAAAACGTTGCCGAAAATGATAGAACAGCGTATTTTGAGTGCTGTATTGCGTTGGTGACGGCAGATGAAGAACCGCAGTTCATGACGGGCAGGTGCTACGGAAAAATCAGCACGGAGGCAAGGGGAACAAACGGTTTCGGTTATGACCCTGTTTTTCTGTACGGGGAAAAAACTCTTGCAGAAATGACATCAGAAGAAAAAAACAAAATCAGTCACAGGGCAGACGCTCTTGAAAAACTCTGTGATTATCTTAAAAAAAGGAATGGTGAATAATATGCTTACAAGTAAACAGAGAGCGTATCTCAGAGGTATCGCAGCATCTTATGAGACAATATTTCAGGTGGGAAAAAGCGGAGTTACGGAGACAATGTGCAAGGATATCGGCGAGGCTCTCCGCAAGCGTGAACTTATAAAACTGCGTGTACTGGAAAATTCAGGCTACACCGCCCGTGAAGCTGCCGACGAAATAGCCGCTGCAACAGGTTCTGACGTTGTGCAGGTTATCGGTTCAAAATTCGTGCTTTTCAAAAGAAACTCCAAAGAACCCGTTATTGAAAATATTCCGAAAGCGTAATGAAAATAGGAATATACGGTGGAAGTTTCAACCCTGTTCACAACGGTCACGTTCATCTTGCTCAAACGGCAGCGGAGGATTTCGGACTTGATGTAATTTATTTTGTTCCGTCAAAAATTTCTCCGCACCGTTCAAGTGAAGAATACGTTTCAGAAACGGACAGGCTTGAAATGTTGAAACTGGTCTGTATGAAAAACAGTGTTTTCCGGATAAGCGACTATGAACTTCGTTCGGATAGGGTAAGCTATTCGATTTATACGGTTGAACATTTCCGCAGAAAATTTCCTGAAGATGAGCTTTTTCTGCTTGTCGGAAGTGATATGCTGCTGATGTTTGACAAGTGGTACTGTTTTGAAAAAATTCTTTCGGAAGTAACCCTTGCTGTTATTTCCCGAAACTCAGGCGACATGGATTTGTTACGCAGAAAAGCCGGAGAATTGTCGGAATATGGCAGAATTATTATAAGTGAGAGAAGTCCGGAAGTGATTTCTTCAACGGAAATAAGAAAAAAATTATGTGAAAATTCAGATTTCTCTTGCTATCTTGACGAAAATGTAGTAAAATATATAAGATTAAAGGAATTATATTCAGGTAATAATTAACTGTGTGAGGTGATACGTTTTGCTTTACGACCCTTCGGAAATTAAAAAATATCTTAAAGAACATCTTTCTCAAAAACGTTATGTCCACTCGCTGAACGTTGCGGAGGAGTGCCGGAAACTTGCCATTAAATACGGTGAAGAACCGGACAAGGCATATTTTGCCGGAATGCTTCATGATATATGCAAGGAACTGCGTGATGATGAACAGAAAAAACTTGTGCTTGAAAGCAATTTTACTGTTTGCAGGGAAGAACTCGAAACACGTTCTTTATGGCACGCAATCGCCGGAGCTTATTTTATTAAAACAGAGTTCGGCATAGAAGATATTGATATACTTAATTCTGTACGTTTTCACACTGTCGGACGTGCCGGAATGACAAGGCTTGAAGAAATCGTCTATCTCGGCGACCTTATTTCTGCCGACAGGGACTACAAGGACGTTGACAGAATGAGGAAAATTTCTTATACAAGTCTTAACGGGGCTATGCTTGAAGCTTTTGCCTTTTCAATGAAATCTGTTGTCAAGAAAGGCGGACTTGTTCCGATATGTACGGCAGAGGGATATAATTTTTATACGAGGCTTTACAGACAGGAAAAGCCGAAAAAATAAAAAACAGTTCAGAAAGCTATATTGAAAAGAGAGGACTTCAATGAAATGAATGAGGATATCAGCAAAAACGGTGAACAGAAACCTATAAGAAAAATTTCAAAAATAGGTAAAAAAAATACGGATAAGTCCGGAAAGAAAAAGTCTGTCAAAGAGCCGAGAGGAAAATACGAAGCAAAACCCTTTCAGAACGAAAAGGTAAAAAAATTTGAAGAAAGTCCTTTGCAGGAACATTACAAAGGTAAATATGAGAGTGCTTCATTCGGTGAAAGAAGTGAAATAAAATTTGACGCAAATCCGCCTAAGCAGTACAAGGGAAGATATGAAGCCGAACCTGTACCAAAAGACGTGTATCAGGGTAAATATTCCTCGGAAACTTCAGAGGAAATCGAACCTCAGAAATATGACGGTGAAATGTCTTTTGAGACTTATAACGGAAGATATGCCGCTGATGTTCCGGAAGAAGAATCAGAACCGGCACGCAGTATTAGAAAACTGCCGGAAATCTCTGAATCCGATAAAAAGAAAAAACAGAAGAAAGAAAAATCTATGAAAAAGAAATCAGAAAAAAATAAGGCAGAAAAAATCACAGCCGAAGAACTCCCGCCGCCCAGAAAACGCAGAAAAAAGAAAAAGAAGAAATCTTCTATGACAGATTTTCTTGTAAAACTTGTTTCCGTGTCCGCAAGCGTCTTTATAATTGGTGTGATGCTTCTGAATATGCCGATTATAAAAGATACTTCAAACGGTGAAAATGTTTCCATAATAAATTTTGTAAAGAACTTTCAGCCGCTTGTTCACGTTGAGGGTCAGCTTAAAGAGAACACTATGGATTTACAGATAGACCCCGAAATTGTTGATGTTGATTTTTCGGACGGTCTTGATTTGCCTCAGCTTGTCGAGGGACAGTATACAGTGCTTTTCCTCGGATTCGACGAGGAGGAGTTCAACACTGATGTAATATGGGTATGTCAGTTTGATATCGGTCACGCCGAACTAAATATTTTGCAGATTCCCCGTGACACCTGTCTGCCGGACTATACAGACAGTCCTACAGGAAAATTCAACAGTATATACGCTATGGGACAGAGATATGTCAATCCGCCGATTCAGAGGGTTGTAAATGCAGTACAGGAAAATTTCGGTATACCTATTGATGCATATATTACAACAGGTTGTAACGACATAGAGGAGATGGTTGACCTTGTGGGCGGTATTCCGATTACGCTTGACGAGGAAGTTATATATGAAGCCGACAAGAGAATACCTGCCGGTGAAACTGTTCTCAGCGGTGAGCAGGCGGAATGGTTTGTGCGTTTCCGCTGGGCGTTGGCAGAGGGTGATATAGGACGTATGAAAAATCAGCGTCGCTTCATGGCTGCCGCTATGGAAAAGCTTTTCAGTATAGTCAACGACGAGGGCAGAGTAAAATTATACAGTTATCTCAAAACTATTTATGATAACGAATATATCTATACCAATATGAGCCTTGGTGATATCGGTATGCTTGCGGACTTTGCGGCAACTCTTTCAATGGAGAATGTGCGTGTAAATATGGTTCCCGGAGAGGGTGCAAAATATGAGGCACCGGACGGCGAGGTATATGACATATATTCTGTCCACAAAATTGCCACACTTAATATGCTCAATAATTATTTCAGACCCTATCAAAGTATTATGACAAGCTCGGATTCGTCGCTGGTTGAGTATGTCACGGATTATCAGAATACGGCTTATGATGACACGTCCGATAATTTGCAGAGCATAAGTGACGGCGATGCTGATAATAGCGGTCTGATATACAAGGATATAAATTAAACGAAAGAAGGCATTATTAATATGACACAGCAGGAAAGATTTGAACTTATCATTAAAACTCTTGACCTTAAAAAAGGTGAGGATATTCAGGCACTCAAAGTTGCCGACCTTACCATACTCGCAGATTATTTCATAATCGTCAACGGTACAAGCAACACACACGCTCGTACACTTGCCGATGAAGTAGAGTTCCAGCTTTCACAGCAGGACATTGAACCGCAGAGACGTGAATCCGATACCGGCAACACATGGATTATTCTTGACTACGCTGATATAATAGTACACGTTTTTGATAAGACACAGCGACAGTTCTATAATTTAGAGGGTCTTTGGGCAGACGCAAACCCAGTTGACATAAGCGGTCTGCTTATAAAGGAGTGATTTTCTGTGAAAACCAATAACCTACAAGGCAGAAATATAGCTGTTGCGATTGGTGCATATATTATTATAAAGTCTGTGCTGAATATGATTATAGGCGGTGGACTTAGTATAAGCAGTTTACTGATAGCAATTGGCGGAGCTTTGGCTCTTTTTTCGGGAATGCAGTTTGTGAATTTTGTGGTTGCCGGCATACTGTTTATAGTTGCGGTTACACATCTTCCGGCTAATATCTCGAATTTCNGCAGTAACTGGATTTANCTTATTNAAGGTATTATAGATANTNCTNGTGCAGTTCTCCTTGTCACAAAGAACGATATCAAGNCATATTTNACAAACAAATGGACAGAACTGAGCGANATGTTCAGTAATTAAAAATACAGNAAAGGAATGATTTTTATNGANANATATAATTATAAGTCTGTTGAAGAAAAATGGCAGAAATACTGGGATGAAAACAACTCTTTCAAGGCATCGGACGATTTTTCAAAAAAGAAATTCTATGCTCTTGTTGAGTTTCCGTACCCGTCCGGACACGGTATGCACGTTGGTCATATAAAGGCTTATTCCGGTCTGGAAGTTGTTTCACGTAAAAGACGTATGGAGGGTTATAACGTTCTTTTCCCGATTGGATTCGACGCTTACGGACTTCCCACCGAAAACACGGCTATAAAGGAAAAAATTCACCCACGTATAGTTACCGACAGAAACATTGAAAAGTTTACTGGACAGCTCCGTAAAGTAG
This sequence comes from Clostridia bacterium, assembly GCA_009177225.1. Classification (GTDB taxonomy): domain Bacteria; phylum Bacillota; class Clostridia; order Oscillospirales; family Ruminococcaceae; genus Ruminococcus. Next base: position 15,092 of record WFLZ01000261.1, on the reverse strand, counting down.
GTTTTTCATTCGACTGGTCAAGGGTAATTGACACCACAGAGGAAAAATATTACAAGTGGACACAGTGGATTTTTCTGAAAATGTTTGAAAAGGGACTTGTTTTCCGTGACAAGACTTCTGTAAACTACTGCCCGAGCTGTAAGGTTGTTCTCTCGAATGAGGATTCACAGGGCGGTAAATGCGACGTATGCCACAGCGATATTATTCAGAAAACAAAGGAAGTATGGTATCTCCGTATTACAGAGTACGCCGACAGACTTTTACAGGGTCTCGAAGATGTTGACTATCTCCCGAATGTAAAGCTCCAGCAGCAGAACTGGATAGGCAAGTCAACAGGTGCGTTTGTTGATTTCAAAATAAAGGAATACGACGAAAAACTCCGTATTTATACAACACGTCCCGATACCCTCTATGGCGTTACTTTCATGGTAATCGCTCCCGAACACCCGATTATTCAGAAGTACAGGGATTCTATCGCAAACATTCAGGCTCTTGATGACTATAAAGCTGAGTGTGCAAAAAAGAGTGAGTTTGAGAGAACACAGCTTGTAAAGGACAAGACAGGTGTCAGAATCGAGGGTCTTACTGGGGTAAATCCGGTAACGAAAAAGGAAATTCCGGTTTATATTTCGGACTATGTAATGATGGGTTACGGTACTGGTGCAATTATGGCTGTTCCGGCTCACGATACAAGAGACTATGATTTTGCCAAGAAGTTTGGTGTTGATATTATTGAAGTAATCAAGGGCGGTGACATTTCAAAAGAAGCCTATACAGGTGACGGCGAAATGGTTAATTCTGATGTACTTAACGGCATTACCAACAAAAAGGATGCTATCGAAAAAATTCTTGCTGTTCTCGAAGAACTCGGCTGCGGTGAGCGTGGCGTACAGTACAAGATGAAGGACTGGGCGTTCAACCGTCAGAGATACTGGGGCGAACCGATTCCGATTGTACATTGTGAAAAGTGCGGAATGGTTGNAGTACCTTATGANGAATTACCGCTCCGTCTGCCTGCTCTTGAAANCTTTGAACCNGGTNCGGACGGCGAAAGTCCTCTTGCAAAAATTGACNGCTTTGTNAACTGTAAGTGTCCGAAGTGTAACGGCGAAGCTAAGCGTGAAACCNACACAATGCCACAGTGGGCAGGTTCTTCATGGTATTTCCTCCGCTACTGTGACCCGAATAATGACAGTGAATTTGCTTCACAGGAAGCTCTTAAGTACTGGATGCCTGTTGACTGGTACAACGGCGGTATGGAACACGTTACCCGTCACATGATTTATTCAAGATTCTGGCATAAGTTCCTTTATGACCTCGAACTTGTTCCTACTGCTGAACCGTATGCAAAAAGAACCGCTCAGGGTCTTATTCTCGGACCGGACGGCGAAAAGATGAGTAAATCCCGTGGAAACGTAATTGACCCGAATGATGTTGTTGACGATTTCGGTGCGGACGTTCTCCGTCTGTATGTACTCTTTATGGGCGACTATGAAAAGGCTGCTCCGTGGAGTGTCAACGGTATAAAGGGCTGTAAGCGTTTCATTGACAGAGTATGGGGACTTCAGGATATACTTACCGACGGCGACGACTACACCGACAAGCTNCGTTCAAATTTCCNTAAGACTATCNGAAAAGTTACCGATGACNNAGAGNCTATGAAATTCAATACTGCAATCGCTGCAATGATGACCCTCATCAATGACATATATGCTGTCGGTTCAATAAACAGNGCAGAACTTGCTTCACTCTGCATAATGCTCAACCCGTTCGCACCACACATTACAGAGGAAATCTACAACACTATCACAGGTAAAATCCTCAGTGAGCAGGAATGGATTAAGTATGACGAAAAATTCTGTGTTGATGAAACTATTGAAATCGTCGTACAGGTCAACGGCAAACTTAAGGCAAAGCTCAATATTGTACCCGATTCCGACAAGGAGTCTGTTATTGCTATGGCTCTTGCTGATGAAAAAGTCAAGGAAACTGTTGAGGGTAAGAATATAATAAAACAGATATATGTACCAAATAAACTTGTTAATATTGTGGCAAAATGACAAATTTTAAAATCATCAGAAAAAAGCTTGACAATCTTGAAAAAATGTGGTAAACTATTATTATATCGTTTATGATTTAGCTTTTGTATCTGCTGTTTTTTCGAGGTATAAGCTGGCTGACACTCTTTTTTGAGTGATTAGTATAGATACACCGGAGTTTGCTCCGTGTAAACCTCTGAATAAGGGAGGGAAAATAAGTGGCAGAAGTTCGTGTTGGTAAAAACGAGTCTTTAGATACAGCTCTTAAGAGATTTAAGAGGTCATGTGCAAAGGACGGCGTTATAGCTGAAGTTCGTAAGAGAGAACATTACGAAAAGCCTTCGGTAAAGCGTAAGAAGAAGTCTGAGGCAGCTCGTAAGCGTAAGTATTAATCTTGCGATAGCTAATTAAAGTTGATAAAAGCGGGCTTTACAGCTCGCTTTTTCCTTTATGCGACAGATTTCGACAAAAAACAACAGGGAGGAAAATATGCTTTTCAAATCTACTGCGTCTTTCAGGAAAGTTACTGACATAACACCTGAATTTCTTAAAAAACTTGGTATAAAAGGTCTTATTCTTGACGTTGACAACACACTGACAACTCATGACAATCCCGAACCGGCTGAAAATGTTCCCGAATGGGTTGATTCAATGAAGAAAAATAATATAAAACTTATTATTGTCTCAAATAATCACCCTCCGAGAGTAAAGCCGTTTGCGGATATGCTCGGTATTGACTTTGTGTGTGAGGGAAAAAAACCGCTTTCAAAGGGCTTTAAGGAAGCAGTTAAAAAAATTAATCTTCCTAAGAAGAATATAGCGGCAGTCGGTGACCAGATTTTTACCGATGTTCTCGGTGCGAATCTCTATGGCATAAAAATGCTGTACACTGTACCGATAGAACACGAAAAAACTACGTTTTTTAAGATAAAACGTACTCTTGAAAAACCATTTCTTCCTGAAAAATTTATATAAAGGAGCAGTTTGAATTGATTAAAAAAATTCTTGTAATACATGGACCTAACCTCAATCTTCTTGGCGAACGTGAACCCGGAGTTTACGGAAGTGCCGGAATTGAAGAACTCAACAGCAATATTATTGACCGTGCGAAAGAACAGGGATTGGAATGTGAGATTTTCCAGTCAAACCACGAGGGAGCAATTATTGACAGACTCCACAGTGCAAGAAGAAATTTCGACGGCGTTATTATCAATGCCGGTGCGTACACCCATTACAGTTATGCTATAAGGGACGCAATTTCCGCTATAAAAATTCCGTGCATTGAGGTTCATATAAGCAACGTTGACGCAAGGGAAGAATTTCGTGCAAATTCAGTTATTGCATCTGTCTGCAAGGGCAGTATAAGCGGTTTCGGTTTCGGAAGCTACTATCTTGCGGTGCAGGCACTTTCCGAACTTTGAGGTAAAAGGTGTGGACAGATTTAAAAAGATTTTTGAGTACCTTGACGCAGACTGTGCATTGATAACGTCCGACATAAACAGGCGTTATTTTACCGGAATGAAATCGTCTGCCGGAATTGTTCTTGCGTTTCCGGAAAAACAGTATCTGCTTATTGATTTTCGTTATATAGAAAAGGCACGGGCAACCGTGAAAAACGCTGAAGTTATCGAACTCCTTGAAATACAGCCACAGCTTACGGAAATTATGAACAGGCACAACGCAAAAACTATGGCGATTGAATCCGAAACAATGACCGTTAAAACACTTAACAGATACAGGCACTTTTTCAGGGACTTTAATATCGACGATTCCGACGCTCTCAGTACAGCAATAGGCAAACTGCGTATGATTAAGGACGACGAAGAAGTTTTTTGTATACGCAAGGCACAGGAAATCGCTGAAAAGTCGCTTGACGAACTTATGTCTTTCATAAAAGCCGGAAGGACTGAACGTGAAGTTGCACTTGAACTTAACAGGCTTATGTTTCAGAACGGTGCGGAAGATTTGTCTTTTGACACAATCGTGCTTTCCGGCACTAATACGTCCATGCCCCACGGCGTTCCGTCCGATAAGAAAATACAGGACGGTGAATTTGTCCTTATGGATTTCGGTGCGGTCTGGAACGGTTATCACAGCGATATGACACGTACTGTATGCGTCGGCGAACCGGACGAAGAAATGAAGAAAGTCTACAATATAGTTCTTGAAGCACAGCTTGCAGGACTTGAAAACGCCCGTGCAGGTATTACTGGAAAGGAACTTGACACAATTTCCCGTGATATTATTGAAAAAGCCGGTTATGGTGATAATTTCGGTCACTCTCTCGGTCACGGCGTGGGACTTGAAATTCACGAAAAACCAAATGCGTCACAGAATTATGATTCTGTTCTTGAATCCGGAAGCGTTGTAACCGTCGAACCGGGGATTTATATTGAGGGGAAATTCGGTGTACGCATAGAAGATTTTGTCATTTTGACTGAAAATGGCTGTGATAATTTGACGAAATATGCAAAAAATATAATATCTTTATAATATTTTGTTCTCAGGTATTGCAAAAATTATTTAGATGTGGTAAAATAATACATATAATATTGATAAAATACGGAGGTATTTAATAATGATTTCAGCAGGAGATTTCAGAAACGGCGTTACTTTTGAACTCGACGGACAGGTTGTTCAGGTTATTGAGTTCCAGCACGTAAAACCAGGAAAGGGTGCTGCTTTCGTAAGAACCAAGTACAAGAATGTTATCACTGGTTCAGTGGTTGAAACTTCTTTCAATCCTACTGCTAAGTTCCCCACAGCTTTCGTTGAGAGAAAGGATATGCAGTACAGCTACACAGACGGCGAACTCTACTACTTCATGGATATGGAAACTTATGAGCAGATTCCGATTAGTGAGGACAAGCTCGGCGATGCTTTCCGTTTCGTTAAGGAAGAAATGATTTGTAAGGTTCTTTCCTACAAAGGTTCTGTTTTCGGTATCGAACCTCCTAACTTCGTTGAACTCGTGGTTACTCAGACAGACCCCGGTTTCAAGGGCGATACTGCTACAAACGCTACAAAACCCGCAACTGTTGAAACAGGTGCAGAGGTTAAAGTTCCGCTTTTCATCAACGAGGNCGAAAAGANTCAGATTGACACANGAACAGGTGAGTATANGTCAAGAGCATAATTCACTGATGCTTTATAAAATCCGATTGTGAAAGGAGNANTTATNTATGAAGCTTACTGAAAAAATGTCCTATTTAAAGGGACTTATGGACGGTCTTGAACTCGACTGCTCTACAAAGGAAGGTAAAATCCTTGCTCAGATGTCAGAAGTTCTTGAGGAAATTGTTCTATATGTTGACGATTTGCAGTCACAGGTTGACGAACTCACAGAACTCTGTGATATTCTCGATGAGGATTTGGGAAACGTTGAGGATGAACTCTATGACGAGGATTTCGGCTGTGGTGAGTGCGATTGCTTTGACGATGACGACGATGAAGATTATGACGAAGATGAGTATGATTTCGATGACGATGATGACGAACTTTATGAAGTTACCTGTCCGACCTGTGGAGACACGATTCTGCTTGACGAGGGTATGATTGACGAAGGTTCTATAAATTGTCCGAACTGCGACGAACTTCTTGAATTTGACTATGAAAATCTTACTATAGAGGATTTTGAAAGTTCAGAAACTGAAGAAGAATAATTAAAAAAACCGTCCTTATTATCAGGGCGGTTTATTTTTTGTATGTGTTGAGTATTTTTTCAGCAACTTCACGGCGTGTCTGTCTGTTGTTCATAGCCTGTTTTTCAATGTAACGGTGAGCCTGTGGTTCTGTGAATTTCAGGTATTCCATTAAAGTACACTTTGCACGGTTAATAAGTCGCATTTCGTCTATTTTTGTTAGAATGCCGGCGTTTTCCCTTTTTATTCCGTATATTCCGGAACAGTTTATTTTACGGAGTGCGTCTTTGAAAATTTCATTGCTGAACGGTCTTGAAACAACAATCACCCCCGAATCAGCTACATTATGTGAGATATCTTCGGAAATGTCGTTCCTGCATATGAGGATAACTCCTGCATTGGAAGTTTCTGCAATCATGACTGAAAGTTCCTGACCAAATTCGTCCGGCAGGGGAGTGTTTACAATGATGATTGACGGCTCTGTATCGTCTGAAATAATTCTGCGTGCCTCGTTTCCGCTTGAAGCCGTGACGATTTTTCCGTCGGTTTCGGATTTTATAAGCTGTTCAAGCATATTTGTGCTTTCGTCATACTGAGATACAATCAAAATATTCATATCCGCACCTGTCAAATATATTTAAAATATAATCTTTCTTCAAATTCGTCCTTGTTGTGTGCAAGGTTGTATTCCTGAATCTGCTTGCTGAACGTTTCAAAGGTGTTGCAGACAATCTCACCGGAAAGACTTGTTTTCACAAAATCACTTGTCTGTGCTGTCGCAAAGGCTTCTTCAAGTGACGACGGAAGTGGCTGAAAGGCGAGAGGAGTTTTACCGGTTTTCATAGTGCTGTCAAGAAGCGAACAGTCATCGGAACGTATGCCCTCAATTCCGGCGGCAAGAATGAGTTTGAAAGCGATATAGGGATTACAGCAGGCATCTGCGGAACGTATTTCTATTCTGGGAGCAGTTCCGGTGGAGCGTGGTATTCTTATAAGCTGGGAACAGTTTTCAAAAGACCAGTTTACATACTTCGGAGCGTAGCCTATTCCGAAACGCTTGTATGAGTTTGTAGTAGGGTTAAGAAAGGCGGTTATCTCACGTATACGGCTTAGAACTCCGGAAATGAAACATTTTCCCTCGTGTGACATTTTTTCAAGGTCATTTCCGAAAATATGTTCGCCATTTTTTTTCAGACTGATTGAAATACTCAATGCACTGCCGTGTTCATTCGGGAGCGGTTTAGGCATGAACGACGCAAAAAGACCATTCTGTGCAGCAATCGACTTTACAACCGTCTTATAGTGAACCATATTGTCAGCGGCAGTGACTGGTTCGTTTTCACGGAACTCAATTTCATTCTGTCCCGGTCCGTGCTTATGACATGAACTTTTGGGATTCATTCCCATTTCTTCAAGTGAAAGACAAATTTCACGTCTTGCGTTTTCACACTTGTCAAGCGGTGCAACGTCTAAATAACTTCCTGTATCGTGCGGAATTTTAGTGGGTTCACCTTTTTCGTTGAGATTGAAAAGATAGAACTCGCATTTTGTACCCATTTCACAGGAATACCCGTCAAGGCGGAGAGAATTTATATAACGGGTAAGTTCGCTTCTTATATCGCCGGAGTAGTCTGTGCCGTCGGGATTTTTGAGATTGCAGAAAAAACGCACTACACGCCCCGACTTTGGTCGCCACGGCAGTACCGAAAGAGTGGAAATATCAGGAAATAAAAGCAGGTCGGAACAGTTTTCGCTGAATGACGAAGCGTCAAAGGGTATTCCGTATGAAAACGCACGGGGGAGTTCGTCGGGCATAATGGCGATGTTTTTCAGATTTCCCGACATATCGGAGAACGTCAGACGTATAAATTTGACATCGTTTTCTTCAACGAATCNGAGAATTTCTTTANGAGCAGCACTCATATTATAACCTCCGTAANATTTAAGTCAACACTTAATTATACTATACTTTTGAAGAAANGTAAATAGTTNTNCAANATTTTTCTGAAACTGGTATTATTGACAAATCAATATTGCTGTGATATAATTACTATACAATACTTAAAAATAGGAGTGAGTATATATGGGTTTAAAAAGAAATATTGCACTGCTTCTTTGCCTTACAGCAATGATTTCTGTTTCTTCATGCGGAAATTCGGACCCGTCAAGTCAGGAAAGTGAAGAATTGGTTTCACAATCACAGGAAGATATTGAGGAATCGGAAAATAGTTTTAGAATGCCTGATTTTTACGGCATGGATTATAATGAAGCAGTCAGTCAGTACGGAGACTGTATTCAGTTTCAGGAAAATGGTTATGAATATAATGAACTTGAATCAGGTCTTATTATTGAGCAGGATATTGAAGCAGGGTCAGAATTTAAAAAGGGTGACGCTCTTAAAGTTAAGATAAGTAAAGGAACGGAAAATGTTGAAATTCCGAATGTTGTAAACATGCACGCTGAGTTAGCAAAAGACCAGCTTAAACTGATTGATCTTGAATGTGAATTTGAGTACTTGCAAAGTATGGAAGTTCCGAAAGGCTATGTAATCAGTACAGAACCGGAAGTTAATACAGAAGTAAACAAAGGGTCAACAATTATACTTTATGTAAGCTTAGGCGTTGATGACAATGAGTAATTTCAGATGATACCTGCATTTTTTCTGACCTGCAAATAAAAATCAAAACTGGTCACCGACATAGTTACCATAATAATCTATAATAAAATCACACCGAGTAAAAGGACAGATTTTATTATGAAAAAAGTAGTTACTATTCAGGATATTTCATGTTTCGGCAAATGTTCGCTTACTGTCGCACTTCCGGTTATTTCGGCAATGGGAATTGAAACCGCTGTTATCCCTACCGCCGTTCTTTCAACGCATACGGGCGGATTTGAGAGCTATACATTCCGTGACCTTACAGACGATATTCCCGATATCGCAAATCACTGGAAAAATATTAATCTGAAATTCAGTGCGGTTTATACAGGCTATCTCGGTTCTGAAAAACAAATCAATATAGTGTCCGAATTTTTTGACGATTTCAGAACAGATGACAACTTTATAATAGTTGACCCTGTGCTTGGCGACAACGGAAAATTCTATGCAGGTTTTACAGAAGAATTTGCTGTAAAAATGGCTGAACTCTGTTCAAAGGCTGACTATATTATTCCAAACATGACAGAAGCGTCTTTTTTGCTTGGTATTCCGTACACGGAGAATTACGACAAGGCTTATGTTGAGGACGTACTCCGCAGACTTGCCGGACTTGGCTGTAAAACTCCTGTGCTTACCGGTGTGCATTTTGATGACAAGAAACAGGGTGCGGCTGCATACGATTCTGTAAACGACAAATTTTATTATTCTTTTAATGAAAATATAAAACGCTCGGTTCACGGAACAGGTGATATTTTTGCAAGTGTTTTCACGGGTGCTGTAACGCTCGGAAAAAATCTCCAGCAGACACTTGATATTGCGGTTAATTTTACTTTTGAATGTATAAAGGCTACTATTCCGTATTTTGATGAAATGTGGTATGGAAGCTGTTTTGAGCTTTGTCTCGGAAAACTTATCGAAATGACCAGTAAATAAAAATAAGCTCCGGTAATACGCCGGAGCTTGTTATATCAGTGGCTGAAAATTTCTTCTTCAAGAACGTTGTAATTTGCGTTGAAATCGACTTGCAGAACGGACTGAAGTTCGCCGTCATAAAGCCATACGTCCTCGGGATAGAAAGTATTTTCAGCAGGTATCTGCAATTGTTTTATGTCATAGCTGATTGCAAACGGAAGTTTAAGTGAAAGAAGATACATTCCAAGAGTTGACATATTGGTATTTACTTTTGTTATAACACTTTTTGCGATTCGTCCTATTGCAACCGGATTTATTGCTTTTGGTATGATTTTTTCAAAGACTTCACGCTGTCGGCTTGTACGTTCAAAATCACTGTTTCCCACGTATCTTATACGGGCGAATGAAAGAGCCTGTTTGCCGTTAAGATGAAGTTTTCCACCACTGTCAAGAAAGTCTGCCCATTGGTCGTCGCCCATAAGCTGATTTACTTCTGAGAACAGAATATTATTTATTTCGTGTGCTTCTTCGTCGGACACATCAATGTCAATTCCACCCACAGCGTCGATAATTCCCGCAAACGAAACAAAGTTCACGGTAATATAGTCGTCAATTTCGACCATGAAATTGCTTTCTATCGTGTCCATAAGAAGTGACGCACCGCCATAGGAATAGGCGGCATTAAGCTTGTCCATGCCGTAACCCTGAATATTTACATAACAGTCACGCATGAACGAGGTCAGAATGATTTTATTTGTACGGCTGTTGAATGAAAGAAGAATCATTGAGTCGGAACGCCCCTGTTCGTCGGCAGAACGTCCGTCCGTGCCGATAATGAGAACGCTTTTTACATAGCTTCTTGACATTGCACTGCCTGTGCGGTTACGGTCGCCGGTTTCTTCCTTGCCGACTTTTCCTATGACAGTCAGTGCAGTACACGAGTAAACGACGAAAAGCAGAATAAGAATGGTAAACANAGTCAGANCGATTTTTCTTATTATTCTGNCTGCAATACTNCTGTGTTTTCTTTTTTTCTTTTTACGGCGTGGAGGACTGGAATATGACTGTCTTTGCGGAGGATAGTCCGGACGCTGATAATTCGGATTCTGATAACCTGCATTATACTGCTGATAACCAGTATTCTGATTATATTGCTGATAGTTCGGGTTCTGATAATTCTGACTGTACTGCTGATAGTTCTGATAGTCAGGGTTATACGGCTGATAATTTCGGTTCTGATAATCGGGGGGGGACTGCCGGCGGTAGTTCTGACCGGAGTTATAATGCTGATAGCCTGTATTATGTGGCTGACTGTTTTGTCTCGGACGCTGATTATTAAGACGTTTCTGCGGNGACTGTCTGTTTATATTTGGTCTCCTGTNGTTCTGCGGNTTCGGCGGAATCGGAATACGCNTAGTATTTTCATTGTCAGTGTTTTCCTCGTTTTGAAATCTTTCTGTCATTGTTAACTCCTTTCAAAAAACATTTTATTAAATCAGAACCTGCCCCGTAGTGAATCAAGCAACGGTAGCAGGTTCTTTTTTTATATCTTTTTTGAACTTACTGCAAAATACGTCAGTACAGTGCAGGCGAGATTGTAAATTACAAGTGCCGATGCCGACATATAAATATAATTGAACTCAAACGCCTTGGAAATAATAAGCATTATACCCAAAATGAATCCGAGTATAACAGAGACTGTCTGAAAAATAAGTCCCAGTACTGCGGCTGAATGGACTACTTTAGTGCCAATTATAAGCTGTGCGAAAGAGGAAAATTTTCCCGAACAAGCCATTGACGCACTGAGACGCACCGTCTTTTTTGATTCAGCGTCAAAATCTTCGTGAAGTTTTTTGGGGAGAATCCTGAACATACCTTTAGGAACGCCGAAAAGTGCGGAAATTTTTTCAAGTGTAAGACATGGGTCAACGCTTTTGAGAATCATGAATATCTTATGTTTTGAAAGCTGTTTAGCCCAGCGTTTTACCTCTCTGTCAGCACGTATTTCAACTGTGAACAGTGCTGCGATGTTTCCGGAAATCGAAAGATACATAGCTTCCTGATTGTTTCCGGTGTATTCAGCTTCCTTTGTTTTGGTGGGCAGTCCCTCAATATTGTGACTCCGCATAAGTTCACGGNTTCCGAAAAGGACACGTCTGTTGTGAATCCAGCCACAAAGTCCCATAGATTCCTCAAAGGAGAAATTTTCTATATGATAGAGAATATCCTGTTTTTCGTCNACAACGNCGCTGAACAGGNNACGCATGATACTGCCGGCGTGATGNGTAANACNTGNGNCTTCNAGCAAAGCTTCNTNTACTTTTGTATNGGAAAAGACTTTTACACCTCCAAGCTGTATTGAGTGTTCCGGAAAAAGTGAATCAGTGTTTACAAGAATGGAGTTGGTGTCATAAAAGTCATCTATACTCTGATAACCAAGCATAACACCTTTTTTTATGATTGTCCTGTTCGAGACTTTTTCAAGCGGAACGTTTGCGACGAACGGCATTGCAATACATGACGTTGCACATATGAGCGTACTGAAAATAGAAAGTCCGAATGCCAGAGCTTCCATTGATAAAAAGGATTCTTTGCAGAAAAGCGTGAGTATAATGGAAATTACGGCGGATACAATCAGACAAACGGGTGACGCTTTTTTGCAGTATTTGTCTGTTATGTCCGACGAATATGTATATTTCAGAAAATCCGTGAGAAAGTCAGTTTTACGCATTGATGCGAGAATAGGGAAGTCTCCGAGAGTTCCTCTTGTAAGACGTTCGGCACGTTCCTCGTCACGCACATAGACTATACCATGACGGTCAAAATAATTTTTTGACACAAGCTTGAAATTTCTTTCGGCACGGTTCAGAATCAGTAGTTTTCCGATAGAGTTGGTAAACAGTGCAAGTATTCCGACGGGCATATATACACGGTCTGCCATGATATACTCAGGATTTATTAATCCGGGCAGTAAAGAAATGAAACAGGTGATAGCAGTTATTGAAGTAAGTGAGTCGCTGTCTGCCTTTAAGGTAAAAAATTTTTTCAGACCTTTTGTAATAACCGCAAATGAGGAAAGTATTGCGACAGCACCTGTTAAAAGATGTGCGGCAAGGTAATAATAGATATTGCTTTTACTTAGTATACTGACAATCGGAAGTTCAAACTGATTCATCATAGTGATATAGATACTCAAAGCTGAAATCAGGAAAAGAAGTGCTGCTCTTGACTTTATAATGCTTTTAAGGTCATGTATATCACGTCCGACATCTTCTACGTCACCGTAGTAATTGAAATCAACTATTCGTTTTGTACGTTTCTTTTTTGAAGTATCGGGAGTTTCCTGTTCCGTTTCAGGTTCTATACGGATATCTATCGCATCGGGCGGCGACTGTCGGTCATATATTATTTGTGAATTGGTGTTTGTATTTTTCCGGTTGCGTTCAGAATATTTTGCAGCTGCGATAATAGCAGGTGACGGCACAATATCTGTAATCATCTTGAGATTTTCGGGGTTTTCCGCTTCTGCAAGAATAGCCGCACGGCTACGTTTTTTCTTTTTGAATACAGGCGGTGTATACATATATTCGCCTTCGGGAGTTTCTTTTTTATATGTATAGTCAGCTTCTTTTTTTCTGTGATTTTTGTTACGGCTTTCTGCTTCCCTTGCCCTTGTTGAGTCGGACATACGCCTGATTTTTGAAATGTCGTCGGCATTCATGTGGGTATTAAGCACGGTAGTGTTGTAANTTGCGGNAGAAGGATTTCCTTCGGAATCAGTTCCGGCATTGAGTACTGTGATTTTACGTCCGGAACGTTTCAGCGGGGGAGGTTCATTCATAGGCTGTCGGAGGGAATTGTCGTCCCACGGTGTTTTTTCATGTGAGGACGGTTTCGGAGCAGTCATTACANNAGTGNNATTTTTACGGTTTTNATTGGCAAGCGGGTCNTTTNTATCAGGGGAATANTCGTCGAGAATATCCTCAAGGGATNATTTCTGATTAGGCATAAAATTTTCTCCTTATGACNCATGTCGCTGTCTGAGGACTTCGTACATGAAAATTCCGGCGGCAACGGACGCATTCAGTGAATTTATTTTCCCGAGCATCGGCAGTTTCACCATAAAGTCACATTTTTTCTGAATAAGTCTGCTTATTCCGAAACCTTCCGAGCCGATAACAAGAGCCGTACTGCCGGTAAAGTCAGTTTCACAGTAATCGCTTCCAGATGCGTCCGTTCCGTAAATCCACACACCGTTTTCTTTCAGCATATCAATACATGATGCAAGATTTGAAACCCTTGCAACAGGTACATAACTTGCAGCACCTGCCGAGGTCTTAAAAACCGTTGAATTAAGTGACGCACTCCGGCGTTTCGGAATAATAATGCCGTCTGCACCGGAAGTTTCTGCGGTACGTATAATAGCACCGAGATTGTGTGGGTCCTCGATTTCGTCACATATTATAATAAATGGCTTTGTACCTTTATTCTGTGATACAGCTAAAATATCTTCAACGGAAACGTATTCACTGCACGCTCCTACGGCAACAACGCCCTGATGTGACGCACCACCGGCAAGCTGTGAAAGCTTTTTTTCCTGAGTGTCCTTTACCACAATACCCTTTTCCTTTGCAAGACGACGGATAAGTCCGAGACTTCCGCTGTTTCCGTCTATGTAGATAGTATCAAGCTGTGTGCCGGATTTAAGAGCCTCAATAACGGGATTGCGTCCGACGATATTTTCAAAGTTATTGTTTTTATCAGTATTCATATTATTATAGAGAGAAAACTCTCTGCTCCTTTTTTTCTTTTGTCTATATTATATCATTATAACAGAAAAAATACAAGACTTTTCTGTTAATTTTATCTGACGGTAAAGTATGGCAAATAGCTTTTTTCATCACGAAATGTCAATTACAGACAATTCCGGACGGTTGAAAATTCTTGGAATGAAAATCATTCTGAGTGGTTTTGCAAGTCCACGGCTTATAATGTGGGTGCAGACACCGTATTCGTACTTTCCTGTGGTATGGTTGGGAAAAAGTCCTTGGTCGGGGGCATAAAGACCCTGTTCAAGAATAAATGGAATCCGCCACTGACCGCCGTGAGCATGACCGGACAGAATAAGGTCAAATTTTTTTAAATTCGGGTTATAAGGTTCAAACTGTTCAGGTTGATGCAAAAGTAAAATATTATAATAATCTGAATTGAGTACACGTTCATATTCCTGAATAACATCATGATAATCAATAATACCATATACACGTATTTTCTGATTATTTATATCAAATTCAGTAAAATCATCGTTCAGAACGGGTATATCAAGTTTTCTGACTTCTTCAAAAAATTCTTCTTCATCTTCACGCATTTCCTCGTGGTTTCCTGCTGTATATGCACAGGGATATTCTTCAGCAATCATTTTCATAAGTCGGAGAGAATACTCCGTACCGCCCCAGCCGTCGATTACATCACCGCCGAAAAGTACCAAATCAGGTTCCGATTTTTTTATTTTCTTAAATATTCCTGACTGGTCTTTACCGCCGAAAAAACAGTTATGCAAATCTGAAATAAAGACTATTTTCAGACCGTTTATTTTTTCGGACTTAACACTGTAATTTAAAGGCTTAAGTGAAAGTCCCCACCCATAAAGCAATATGATTACTGCAAGTACATAGGCGGTTAATCTGGTTTTTTTTATTAATTTCCTCGCTGAGAAATAATATCAAACATCTCGCCGACGTTTTTCATTCCTGAATCTTCACACATCTTGAAAAGCATACCGAATTCGTCCTCCACTGCACCTTTGAGGTTAATGTGTTCAATATTCTCCCAGTCGTAGAT
>WFLZ01000039.1 GCA_009177225.1 Clostridia bacterium | reverse complement strand
GAGGCTCAAAAAAGCAGATTTAAATTATACGAACTAACAGTTTTTCTTCAAAAACTGTCATTAAAAAAACGGAGGAGTAAATATGAAATTTATCTGTAACAAAAATGAACTCAGCGAGGCAATAAGCAATGTCTCAAAAGCTGTTTCATCAAAATCAACGATACCTGCTCTTGAAGGAATCAAAGTAAAGGTAACTTCCGGAGAGGTAGAACTCACTGCCTACAATCTTGAGATGGGTATACGCACCTCTATCAGTTCAGTAACTGACGGAGAAGGAGAGTTTGTAGTAAGTTCAAGACTTTTCAGTGAATTTACAAGACGTATGTCAGGAGATGAGGTAACATTCAGCATAAACGAAAGTCTTATCATAAATATCTCATGCAGTTCTACAGAATGTAGCTTTTCAGCAATGTCAGCAGAGGACTATCCTGATTTACCTGTAGTTGATTCAAAGAAAGGTTTCAAAATCAGAAATGCGGTTCTCAAATCAATGATTAACCAGACGAGTTATGCCGCTTCACTTAACGAAAGCAAACCCATACTTACAGGTGAACTTTTTGACATTGAAAACGGTAAGTTCAACATGGTAGCAATTGACGGTTTCCGTCTTGCCATAAGAAGCGAGGATATTGAGAGTAAGGAGAATTATCATTTTGTAGTTCCTAAAAAAGCACTGCTTGAAATATCTTCTCTCATGAAAGACGACGATAAGGAATGTATAGTATATACAAATGACCGACATATAATTTTTGAAACAGGAAATGTATTTTTAATTTCAAGACTTCTTGAAGGAACATTCCATAATTACAAAGTCAGCATACCGTCTGTCTATAAGACAGAAGTTATCATAAACAAGAGAGATTTCTCCACCTGCCTTGAACGCTGTTCGCTTCTCATCGACGATAAGAACAAAGCACCTATCCGCTGTGAAGTTGCAAACGGCGAAGTGAAGATAACCTGCAAGACCGGAATAGGACGTATAAATGATTCTCTTACGGCTGACATAACAGGTGAAACAGTTACGATAGGATTCAATAACAGGCTGTTTCTTGACGCTCTCCGTGCAGCAGAGGGAGACAAGATACGCATACGTTTCAGCGGTGCAATGAAAGTAATAGAAATTCTTCCGCTTGAGGGAGAAAATTTCATATTCCTTGTAATGCCTGTTCAGCTCAAGAACTGAATGTATCAGAAAGAGAGGTAAATATATTATGGCTGAATCAGTAAAAATAAAAACAGAGTTTATAAAGCTTGATGCTCTGCTTAAATTTGCGTCCCTTGTCGGTTCAGGAGGAGAAGCAAAAATGCTAATTCAGGACGGACAGATTCTCGTAAACGGAGAAGTCTGCACTATGAGAGGAAAGAAAATCCGTTCCGGTGACAAAGTTTCATACAATGACAAAGAGGTAGTTATAGAGTGATTGTCACTTATGCCGGAATTGACGGTTTCAAGAATCTTTCCGGAATATCCTTTGTACCCGACCCGAAGTATAATATCATATNCGGCAGGAACGNTCAGNGCAAGANNAATCTTATCGAGGCAATATGGATAATGTCGGGNTGTNAGAGTNNNAGAGGTTCAAAGGAGAAAGATTANATAANTCTTGACGGAAACNAANTGACAACCGGAATAAAAATCCTTGATTCTGTAAGGGAACAGAAAATAGACTTTGAAATGACCAGAGGTGCTAACAGTACCAAGCTTATACATCTTAACGGAGTANAGCAGAAAGGCACAAAGGCTCTTTTTGACGTTTTCAAGTGTATTGTCTTTATTCCGGACGACGTTGATATTATCAGGGGGTCACCGGAAAAACGCCGTAATTTTATAGACATGGCTGCATCACAGCTCAATCCCGTTTCAGTTGTTCACCTGAATAAAAANAATGTCATCATGAATCACCGTAATGCCCTGCTTAAAGAAATCATGCAGGGAAGTGCCGGTGACGATGTTCTTGAAGTATGGGACAGACAGGCGGCTTATGAGGGTGCATTTATTTCTTATATGCGAAATGATTATATAAAAAAAATCAATGAGATATGTGGCAGACTTTACCGTACCATTTNCGGAGGAACTGAAAGTCTTGAACTTGAATNCAGGTCAAATATATACAAGCCGTCAGACTTTGAANAGCCTTTAGGGTCAGAAGCCGTTGAAATTTATTTCAATAAACTGCGTGAANCATCAGGTTATGATNTANGGACAGGNTNAACNCATGCCGGAGTGAACAGGGACGAAGTGCTTATAAAAATAAACGGAATCAGTGCGAGGGAATACGGTTCGCAGGGACAGATAAAAAGTGCCGCTCTTGTCATGAAACTCGCACAGGCAGAAATATTCATGAAAAGGTCAGATGACGCACCGGTTATATTTCTTGATGATGTCATGGGTGAACTTGACGAAAAGCGTCAGAGATTCATATTTGACATTATCAAGGATATGCAGGTATTTATAACGACCTGCAATGAAAGTGCGTTGCTTCCTGAGATAAAGGGAAAGATTATTCACATAAACGGCGGAAAAATTACGGAGGAAACTGAAAATGTATCTTCATATCGGGAATAATTATTCTGTGGATATGCGTGATATCGTAGGTATCTTTGACATCGAGAATACTACGGTTGAGAAATGCACAAAGAAACTTCTTGAACGTGCGGAAAAGCAACATCTCTGTATATACACCACGTATGAAATGCCGAAAAGTTTTATTATCACCATGAAAAACGGCATTGAACAGCTTTATATTTCACAGCTTTCAGCGTATACCCTCAGAAAAAGGATTGGAGGATATTACTTTGGAGGAAGAAAATAAAAAGCTTCTTTCATGTCTGTTNAAGNGTTTTCTGATACTTTTTNTNNTTAATGTCTTNCTTTATGGCNAATTTATATTTATTATCACATATAATCCCCATTACACATGGTTTACTAAAAACCGTAAAGCCAGAATGGAAGAAAAATTCAGCATTGTCGTTACGGACAATATAAAGCTCCGTGAATACCAAGAGTTTGAATTTCTTACACAGCTTGACTATACCCTTTATCTTGACGCATGGGACCTTGAAAAATTCATGGAAGAAAATGTCAAAGGCACGATAACTGAAAAATATGACGAAAATAATTTTGCGTACAAAGGTGCGGACGGTCAGAAAATAAACGTTGATGTCTACAAAAACGACAGCAAGGATAATTACAGTATAACTCTTAACATAAGCGATTAATTTTTTTAAAATCGGAGGTAAATTCATGAGTCAGCAGAATAACAATTATGACGAAAACGATATACAGGTGCTGGAGGGACTTGAAGCAGTCCGGAAACGTCCTGCGATGTATATCGGTTCAACAGGTGAGGGAGGACTGCACCATCTTGTTTACGAAATCGTGGATAACTCTATCGACGAAGCTCTTGCAGGTTACTGCACGGAAATAACAGTCGAACTTATGGAGGGTGATGTTATCCGTGTATCAGATAACGGACGTGGTATACCTACAGGCATACACCAGAAAGAGGGTATTTCAGCGGCGACTGTTGTTTATACCGTTCTTCATGCAGGCGGAAAGTTCGGAGGCGGAGGCTATAAAGTATCGGGAGGACTTCACGGTGTCGGTGCTTCTGCGGTCAATGCTCTTTCCGAATGGCTTGAACTCACTGTATACGACGGCGAAAACGTATGGTTTCAGCGTTTTGAAAGAGGCAAATATTCCGAACCTCTCAGGAAAACCGGCAAGACCAACAGAACCGGTACAAGTGTAATGTTCAAGGCTGATGATGAAATATTTGAAACAACAGTCTATAACCGTGAAACACTTCTGAAAAGATTACGTGAACAGGCATTCCTGAATGCAGGTCTGAAAATCACATTTACGGACTCAAGACCCTCTGAGAGCGACGAGAATGCGTTCTGTGAGGCTATGCACTATGAGGGTGGTATAAGGACATTCGTTGAATATATACACGCTGTACGTGGCTTAGAGAGTCTCTCAGGCAATGTTATATATTTTTCGGGTATGCAGGGAGATATGTTTGCGGAAATTGCATTGCAGTATAATGACAGCTACAACGAAATTATATTATCCTTTGCGAATAACATTCACACCAAAGACGGCGGTTCACATGAGACAGGTTTCAAGAACGCTGTAACGAAAGTCGTGAACGAGTACGGCAGAAAAATGGGACTTCTCAAAGACAAGGAGAAATTAAGCGGTGACGATATCCGTGAAGGAATGACTGCAATTATTTCTGTAAAACTCACTGAATGTGAATTTGAAGCACAGACAAAGGTAAGGCTCGGAAATCCTGAAGTAAAACCATTCATTGAAAAGCTTGTACACGAAAAGCTTATGAATTTTCTTGAGGAGAATCCCGACACTGCAAAGATGATTTTTGAAAAAAGTCTTTCTGCACTGAAAGCACGTGAAGCTGCAAGACGTGCAAGAGAAGCAGAAAGAAACAAGAACGCTTTTGGAAAGTCTCCCATGCCGGAAAAGCTTGCAGATTGTTCGGAGCGTGACAGCCGTTACACTGAAATTTACATTGTAGAGGGAGATTCTGCCGGCGGTTCAGCAAAGCAGGGACGTGACAGACGTTATCAGGCAATACTTTCCCTGTGGGGCAAGATGCTGAACGTCGAAAAGGCAAGAATTGACCGTATTTACGGAAATGACAAGCTTGAACCCGTTGTTGCCGCACTCGGTACGGGAATAGGCGAGGATTTTGACATAGAAAAACTGCGTTACGGAAAAGTAATCATCATGGCTGATGCCGACGTTGACGGTATGCACATAAGAGCATTGCTCCTGACGTTCTTTTTCCGTTATATGCGTCCGCTTATTGCAAACGGAAATGTATATATAGCACAGCCACCACTTTTCAGAGTTGAGAGAAACAAAAAAATCCGCTATGCCTTTTCGGACGAGGAGCGTGACCAGTATATAGCTGAACTTTCGGAAAACGGCAGATACAAGGTTGAAGTACAGCGTTATAAGGGTCTTGGTGAAATGGACCCCGAACAGCTCTGGGAAACTACAATGGACCCTGAAAGGCGTACAATCGTAAAAATCTCAATGGAGGACGCTCTCCGTGCAGACGAGGTATTTACTGTTCTCATGGGCGACAAGGTAGAGCCGAGACGTAATTTCATAGAGCAGAATGCAAAGTTTGCACAGGATTTGGATATTTAAGGAGATTTGATGGAAGAAAATTACAGACTTGAAAAAGAGTATAAAATTCCCTTTGAGATATTCAGAGAGGGATATACAGAGTTTCAGAAAAAATTTATTTTTCCGAAAGCCANTGTAACNGCAGTTGCTTTTATTCTGCTTGCAGTTATATTTGTNGTTGCGGTNATACAGGACGCTTCACAGTATTTTGCATATCTTCTGATAATGATTTGTCTTGCTATGGCTGTAAGACAGTGGTACAATCCAAGAAAACTTCGTCAGAATCTTTTTGACACTTTTCAAACTATGAGTGAAACGGTCTACAGAATCGGAATAGGGGATAACTTTGCCGATATTTCAACAGTTTCAGACGGAAAAGTTGAAAACTCCGCTGATACCGGAGATGAAGAATATGAAGAAGAACCACTGCCCGAAAAAAGCCGTATACCGTGTGACGAAAATTTTTCACTGCTTGAATATGACAGATTTTTTCTCATGTTTTCCGGAACGGAAATATTCTACATTGTCCCTAAAGACAGCTTTTCAGAAAGCGAACTTGACATAATCAGGGGACTGAAATCTAATAAATAATCTCACAGGAGGTAAAAATTTTGCTTTATAACGATAATTCAAAAGTAATAAATACCGAAATTTGTGACGAAATGGAAAATTCGGTGCTTCATTATGCCATGTCGGTAATTGTTTCAAGAGCGTTGCCGGACGTAAGGGACGGACTTAAACCCGTACACCGCAGAATCCTTTACACTCTCCACGAAAACGGTCTTACACCTGAAAAGGCATACAGAAAATGTGCTGATACCGTCGGTGCGGTTCTCGGACGTTATCACCCACACGGTGATGCTTCCGTATACGATGCACTTGTCCGTCTTGCTCAGGACTTTTCAATGCGTTATCCGCTTGTTGACGGTCACGGTAACTTCGGTTCAATCGACGGCGACGGTCCTGCCGCCTATCGTTACACAGAAGCCAAGATGTCAAGAATCACCCTTGATATGCTTACCGACATCAACAAGGACACCGTTGATTTTGTTTCAAACTATGACGACCGTCTGAAAGAACCTTCCGTTTTGCCGTCGAGATTTCCTAATTTGCTCGTAAACGGCTCTGTAGGCATTGCAGTCGGCATGGCTACCAACATACCACCCCACAACTTAGGCGAGGTTATAGACGCATTACAGACGCTTATAGACGACCCTGAATGTTCACTTGAAGATTTGATGGAACATATACAAGGTCCTGACTTCCCAACAGGCGGAATTGTAATGGGTAAAGCCGGCATACGTGCGGCATATGCTACCGGACGTGGCAAGATAATACTGCGTTCACGCACACACTTTGAGGAGATAAAGGGCAGAAACTGCATTATCATTGACGAAATACCATATATGCTCCGTAAGGAAAGACTTATCAAGAGCATAAATCAAATGGCAAGAGACAAGAAAATTGAGGGTCTTTATGACCTGCGTGACGAATCCGACAAGGACGGTATGAGAGTTGTAATAGAACTCAAAAGGGACGCTGTTCCAGAAATTGTTTTGAATAAACTTTTTGCACTTACGCAGTTGCAAGACACTGTAGGCATCATAATGCTTGCACTTGTCAATGGAGAGCCTAAAATTCTGACTTTGAAAGAAATGCTCAGGAATTATCTTGATTTTCAGGTTGAAGTCATTCAGCGTCGAACAAGGTTCGACCTTAAAAAAGCTCTTGAAAGAGCGCATATTCTTCAGGGTTTTGTGCTTGCTGCCGATTACATTGACGAAGTTATTGACATACTCAGGTCAAGCAAGACCATTGCAGAGGGTAAGCAGACCATGATGGAACGTTTTAAAGATACTGACATTTCGGCACTCCTTGACCATTCGCAGTATGACTTCACTGGTCTGCATATTGAACAGCAGACGGGGCTTTCAGAAGAACAGGCAGAAGCTATTGTACAGATGAGACTCGGTGCATTGACAGGTCTTGAAAGACAGAAAATTACCGATGAACTTTATGGACTTCTTACAAAAATATCTGATTGTGAAGATATTCTTGCCGATATAAACCGTGTATATGAAATAATCATGAACGACCTGAACGCTATACGCAAAAAGTTCAGCGACAAGAGAAAAACCGATATTGAATCGGTAAGCGGAGAAGTTGACATTGAAGATTTGATACCGCAGGAGGATTGTGTTGTTACACTCACCAAAAACGGTTATATCAAGCGTATGCCTGTAGCTGACTATAAGACGCAGAGACGTGGCGGACGTGGTATAACAGGCATGAAACAGCGTGAGGAGGATTTCGTGGAAGAAATGTTCATCTGCGGAACGCATGACAATATTCTTTTCATATCCAACAAGGGTATTATGTACAAACTGAAATGTTATGAAGTGCCGGACGGTTCAAGAGCGTCAAGGGGATTCAACCTCATAAACCTGCTTTCACTTGCTGACGGTGAGAAAATAACTGCAATGATAAAAACCACTGATTTCAGTGAGGACAAATTTATAACAATAGTTACCAAAAACGGCAAAATCAAGCGTTCAAACCTTTCGCTTTACAGAAATGTACGCAAAAACGGTCTTATTGCCATAGGACTTGACGAGGGCGACGAAATAGCAGGAGTACGCATGACTGACGGAAATGCACAGATTTTTGTTGCCACAAGAAATGGTATGGCTATACGCATTGAGGAATCAAAGGGACGTTCCATGTCACGTTCTGCTCATGGTGTAAGAGTGATAAGACNCCGTGACGGCGATTATGTTGTANGAATGGCACGNGTGNGTGAGGGNNCG
Source organism: Clostridia bacterium (assembly GCA_009177225.1). GTDB lineage: Bacteria > Bacillota > Clostridia > Oscillospirales > Ruminococcaceae > Ruminococcus. The sequence continues at coordinate 1,387 of WFLZ01000039.1, read as the reverse complement.
NNACTTCTNACGGNNACAGAAANCGGNNNCNNANAAAGAACTGANATNGACAACTANAGAATACAGNACAGAGNCGGTTACGGTCTTACANACTANAAGGTAGACGATANACGTGGTCATNTNTGCGNNATAAAGATTGTTGANGAGGACAATGNTATNATACTTNTNTCAAGCGATGNAATAATTATCCNAATACTTGCGAGCGATGTTNGCATTATGGNACGTGCCGCAAAGGGTGTGCGTGTAATGAAAGTGACAGAGGGTGCAAAGGTTGTTGCCTTTACCCGTGCAGNACACNANGACAACGCAGAANCCGAAAAGGTTGAACAGCTTACAGAAGAACAGGCAAGACAGGCTGACGAGGAATCTGCAATTGAGGAACAGAATGAAATTATATCTGAAGCAGAAGATTCAGAAGATGAATAATAAACAAAAAGGGGATTTCCGCATCAAGCCGGAAATCCGCCTTCCGAAAAAAGTTCTTTCATTTTCCGCACTGATTTTTCTTGTATATGCCTTTATAGAAAATAAGTTCATGCTATGCACAAGACACGAGTATTTCGGAAACGGAATTAAAATCGCTCACATTTCGGACGTTCACAAAAAAAAATTCGGCAGGAACAATTCACGTATATGCCGGAAAGTACGCAGGGAATCGCCTGATGTAATACTTATAACGGGCGACATTGTTTCACGTACAGAAACGGATTTTTCCGCAGTTGAGTCAATGCTTAAAGAGCTTTGCGTAATATGTCCCGTATATATGATTTTCGGAAACCATGAGCAGTCACTTCCTCGGGAAATGAAAAAAAGGTTTATCGAATCTGTAAACCGTACCGGAGCGGTACTGCTTAGAAATAACCACGCATATATTGAAACAGGCGGACAGGCTTTGTATATTTACGGACTGGAAGAAAAATACACAGTTTACCGCAAGGGAAAAAGTTACAGGAATCTTGATAAAATAACACTCGCAGACATGAATAATCTACTTGGAAAATGTCCTGACGGTGAAAAAACAATACTTCTTGCTCACAATCCTTTTTTCTGTGATATATATTCACTCTGGGGGGCAGAATATACTTTAAGTGGTCATGTACATGGCGGTGTTGCGAGAATTTTCGGAAAAGGACTTCTTTCACCGGAAAGAAAGCTGTTTCCGGAGTTTTCAAAGGGTGTATACACTTCCGGAGGAATGAAACTTCTTGTTTCGGGTGGACTGGGTAAATTCAGATTATTCAATCCGTCTGAAATAGTTATTTACAGAATTTAGCTATATTCCGAAAAATGCGAATAATATAAGCAGAACTCCCCCTACCCATGAGAAATCATGGTGAAGTGATGAAATTTTTTTGCCGGTAATGTTTCCGAGAGTGATTGAAAGCAG
>WFLZ01000279.1 GCA_009177225.1 Clostridia bacterium | reverse complement strand
TTCGTCTTATAGTACTATACATTTTTTGTGCTGTATTTTTACAATATTGCCGGTTTTGTATCATTAGAAAGGATTACATAAAAATGAAAATTCAGATTTCAGAACATTTTACAATAAAAAAACTTTTAAGTTTCTGTCTGCCGTCAATAATAATGATGGTTTTCACATCGGTATACGGCGTTGTGGACGGGCTTTTTGTCTCGAACTATGCCGGAGATACTGCATTTTCGGCTGTAAACTTCATAATGCCTCTGCTTATGGCATTTGGTTCACTCGGCTTTATGTTCGGAACAGGAGGCAGTGCAATAGTAGCCAAAACATTCGGAGAGGGCAAAAAAGACCTTGCTAACCAGTACTTCACAATGATAGTCTGTGTCAACGTCATAGTCGGTGTGATACTTGCGGTTATCGGATTTATCTTTCTGAAACCTGCTGCCATTCTGATGAAAGCGTCTGACGAAATGCTTGATTACTGCGTGCAATATGGTAAAATCCTTATATGTTTCGTACCGTTTTTCATGCTTCAGAACGTCTTTCAAAGTTTCTTTGTTACAGCCGGCAAACCCGATACGGGTCTTAAAATATCAATTCTTTCCGGTGTGATAAATATGATATTTGACTTTCTGTTTATAGGTGTATTCAGATGGGGCGTAACAGGTGCGGCGGCGGCTACGGCACTTTCACAGACCGTCGGTGCAATAATACCTGTTTTCTACTTTTTCTCGAAAAATGACAGTTCACTGCATTTTGTAAAATTTAAATTCAACAAAAGAATAATATTCCGCACCTGTACAAACGGTTCTTCCGAACTCATGACTAATATTTCAATGTCGGTTGTAAATATGCTATATAATGGTCAGCTTATGAAATACGCAGGTCAGGACGGTGTAGCCACTTATGGCGTTATAATGTATGTAAGTTTCATATTTGTGTCAATATTCATAGGTTTTTCAATCGGTTCTGCACCTATTATAAGCTTCAACTACGGTGCGAACAATTCGGACGAACTGAAAAATATTCTCCGCAAAAGTGTTTCAGTAATCGCTTGTACTGCCGTTGCAATGATGTTGCTTTCACAGATTATCGCCAACCCGTTGGCTAAAATATTCGTCGGCTACAAACCTGAATTGTTTGACCTCACTATACACGCTTTCAGAATTTACGCAATATCGTTCATGATATCAGGATTCAATATATACGGTTCTTCATTCTTCACCGCACTCAACAACGGCATTGTTTCGGCAGTTATCTCATTCCTGAGAACTCTTGTATTTCCGATAATTATGGTTATTTTTATTCCTATGATTTTCGGTTTTAACGGCATATGGGTGTCAATTATTTTCTCAGAACTTCTTTCACTCTTTGTAACGCTGTTTTTTATTTTCCACAACAAATCAAAGTACGGCTATATGTAAAAAATTTCACTCGGTTATCACACTTTTCAGATTGAAAACAGGAAATATATGTGATATAATATAGATACCACAGCATGAAAGGTGTGTATATATTGTCTAAAAAACCCGAAAATATCATAAAACCCGCCCCTGTACGAATTGACGCTCCTGTTGATTCGGGACTGACTTCGGAACAGGCAAGCAAAAGACTTGAGGACGGTTTCGGCAACAAACCTGTTGAATCTCCGTCAAAGTCTGTCAAGGAAATAATCAGCGAGAATGTTTTTACTTACTTCAATTTTATATTTTTCATTCTTGCGTGTCTGCTTGTTTTTGTCGGTTCTTACCGTGACATGACGTTTATTCCTATCATTGTCGCAAATACCCTTATAGGAATTTTTCAGGAATTACGTTCAAAGCGAACCCTCGACAAGCTTACAATGCTAAACGCTCCCGTCACAAGCGTTATCCGTGACGGCAAGGAAATGACCGTACAATCACAGAATCTTGTCCTTGATGATATAGCAGTTTTCAGGGCAGGAAATCAGATAAGTGCCGACGCTGTTATAATCGACGGAAATGTTTCTGTAAACGAATCACTTCTTACAGGTGAATCCGACGAAATAGTAAAAGGAAGTGGCGACACACTCATGTCGGGAAGTTTCGTTGTTTCCGGAGCCTGCCGTGCAAGACTTGAAAAAGTCGGTAGTGATTCATATATATCACAGCTTACTTTACAGGCAAAACGTTCAAAAAAAGGCGAACAGTCCGAAATGATACGCTCGCTTAACAGAATCGTAAAAATAGCCGGAATTATAATTATTCCAATTGGTATTTTTATGTTCTATCAGCAGTACTTTATAAACAATAGTCCCATGAAAGACAGTATTGAAGCTATGGTAGCCGCTGTTATAGGAATGGTTCCGGAAGGTCTTTTCCTGATTGCAAGCACTACTCTTGCTATAAGTGCAATGCGTCTTGCCTACGGAAAAGTACTTGTCCATGATATGAAATGTATTGAGACCCTCGCCCGTGTTGACGTTCTGTGCGTTGACAAGACAGGTACTATAACGGAAAACGCAATGCGTGTCACGGACGTTGTTCCGGTAATCAACGATATGTCGGCAGACGAACTTCACGGACTTCTCAGTGACTTCACTGCGGCACAGGCTTCCGACAACGAAACTATGGCTTCCCTTAAAAATTATTTCCGTACTCCCTCCGGCAGAAAACCTATAGGCAGGACAGGTTTTTCCTCAAAGTACAAATACAGCAGTGTTACTTTTGAAAACGGCTCGTATATAGTCGGAGCTCCCGATTTTATCATACAGGAACAGTCCGACAAACTTAAACAGATTATTGAATCAAACAGCCGTAAGGGTCACAGAGTTCTTGCTTTCGGCAGGTACGGCAGTATGCCCGACGGAAAAGAACTAAAAGACGATTTTATTCCGATATGCTTTATTATACTTTCAAATCCCATACGTGNAAANGCTNNCGAAACGTTTAAATTCTTTGCAGAANAGGGTGTTGAAATANAAGTNATATCCGGTGATAATCCTGTTACAGTTTCGGAAGTAGCAAAACAGGCAGGTATTGAAAACGCAAAGAATTATATCGATGCTTCAACTCTTACCACAGACAACGCTATTTATGATGCTATACAGAGATACACCGTATTCGGACGTGTTACCCCTGACCAGAAACGCAAATTTGTCAAGGCTCTCAAACTACAGGGAAGAACCGTTGCAATGACCGGTGACGGCGTTAACGACGTTCTCGCCCTTAAAGACGCAGACTGCTCCGTTGCTATGGCATCAGGAAGTGAAGCGGCTGTGCAGGTTTCACAGCTTGTACTTCTTGAATCTGATTTTTCAAAAATGCCCGACGTTGTTATGGAAGGCAGACGTGTTGTAAATAACCTTGAACGCTCCGGCAGTCTTTTCCTCGTAAAGAATATATTCTCTCTGATGATGTCGATACTTTCGATATGCTTCGGAATTACCTACCCCCTCAAACCCTCGCAAATTTCGCTTATAAGTCTGTTTACTATCGGTGTACCCGCCCTTTTCCTCTCACAGATGCCAAATCAGGATATGATACGTGGAAAGTTCATGACAAATATCCTGCTGAAAGCTTTTCCGGCAGGTCTTACCGATACCATAATAGTGGCGGCAATGGTATTTTTCGGAAACGCCTACGGTGTTGACCAGTCGGATATTGCAACAGCTTCAACAATTCTGCTTTGTATTGTCGGTCTAATGATTCTGTTTGAAATAAGCCGTCCTATGAACGTCTACAAAATGACTTTATGGATATTCTGTATATTCGGACTTGCTTTCTGTATGATTTTCATAAGCGACCTGTTTGGAATCTCGGGAATGTCAACAAAAGCAATTCTGCTTTGTATCAATTTCTCTATTATCGCCGAACCGTTTATGCGATATCTTACCATGCTTTTCAATAAAATAAAACAACTTTTTACAAAAGCTGAATCAGCAAGTAAAAAAGAAATCGAACTTTAAATATAAAAGGGACTTCTAACAAGTCCCTTTTTTTTCACATATATACAACCAACTACAGTGCAAACATACTTCATGAAGTTTTCCGACAGTAATTATTCTGTCACTGATTTTTNTCTGAANATCTTTCCACTGTATTCGTTCACCGTCTGAAAATCCGCATAAANCCATTACTTTTTTATCATANTGCGACACTTTTTCAATACTGNNACAAATTCCGTCTGTCAGATTCGGACATTTTCCACAGATAATATCATTATTCAGTGTAATTTCTATTTCAGGATTCTCACGGTCAAGTAACTCAATAACTGAGGTCATGTTTTCTGTAAACTCCGGACTGTAGCCTTTTCCCTCGAAAAAGTTTATACAAAGTCCGTGATGAAACCGTATTTTATATTCTGACATACTTTTTCACCCTCAGTGAAATAACCACTGCAAAAGCCAGTTTCAGCAGGTCAAACAGCACATACGGTGCTACACACGCACTCATTCCATAAATAAATCCTGACTTTGTAACGAACATAAACCACAGTGTTCCGCACAGATAACACACCGCCATACCAATAATCAATGAAATAATCTGTATGTAAAGCTTGTTTCCGAAAATTTTTTCAGTTCCCCAGAATACAAGCGCAAGAAAAAGAAATCCCCATATATAACCGCCTGAATAAGAAGTCAACGCACTGAATCCGGCACTGAATCCGGAAAATACAGGCAGTCCGACCGCCCCGAGAAGAATGTATACCAGTATGGAAAAAAATCCTTTCTTTCCACCAAGCATACTCATCGTACAGAACACACCAAATGTCTGCAATGTAAACGGAATTGTAGTAGGTACGGAAATCCATGAACATACTGCCATAATTGCCGAAAACATCGCTATAAGTACGATTTCCTGTGTACTGAATATTTTGCGTGATACAATATTTTCTGACATAAAAAGTCCTCCTTTGAAATTATCAGATTTATTATATCACAAAAAATCAGAATTGTCAACTTTATTTTTAAATCAAGGTGACAATTATTTCTGAATGTTCTTTTTTCGTCTCATACGGTTTATATTTCGCTCAAAGTCTCCACTGTTAATCCAGTCGGCAAGAAAATACTGCTCCAGCATCGGAACGGTACAGGAGTAAAAGCCTATTTTTTCGCTGTATAACGGCAAAAGACTTTCCGGTAAAAGCATATATCCCGCACGCATAGACGGTGCAATGGTTTTTGAAAAAGTATTGATATATATGACGTTTCTGTCCGGACACATAGAAAAAAGAGTTTCCGGAGCAACGCCCGTCATAATAAATTCAGAATCATAGTCGTCCTCAATGATAAAGGCATTTCTGTTTTCAGCCCATTTTATGTACTCCGCACGTCTTTCTGCCGATGCAGTTATATTACTCGGAAAACTGTGAAACGGCGTTACATGAAGTACTGAAGCGTTAGTCCTTTCAAGTTCGTCCGTGCGTATTCCCTCGGAATCCATTTCAAGCATATCACACACAGCACCGTTTGCTGTATATACTTCCCTTATTTTTTCGTATGACGGATTTTCAAGGGCAATCGTTCTTTCCCTACCCAACATCTGTACACAAAGTCCGTAAAGATATTCTGCCCCCGAACCGATTATTATCTGTGAGGATTTTACTTTAATATTCCTGCTCCGCATGAGATAAAGCCTTATAGCGTCACGGAGTTCCGGACAGCCGTTAGGGTGAGACTTCATTAATATTCTTTCACCGTAATCAGAAAGAACACGTCTCATGCGTCCGGCGAATGCAGAAAAAGGAATATCAGACGAAACGGGTATATTTTCAGAAAGATTCAGCCGTGTTTTTTCTGAAACAACTTCACTGGACGGGAAACTTCTTTCAGGACTGTAAACCACATAATATCCGCTTCTCTCCCGTGTTTCACAATAATCCTCGTCACAAAGCATAGAGTAAGCGTGTTCAGCAGTAACTATGCTTACTCCGCAGTCAGCAGAAAGAGAACGTTTTGATGGCAGTTTTGAACCATAAGGAAAAGCTCCTGAAATAATCTTGCTTCTAAGAGCGTGATAAATCTGTATATATACAGGTATACCACAGTTGAAATCAATCTGAATATTCATAACAAAAACTCCTTNCCTCATANTACAAATAAATTATACCACTNCAAACATGATATGTCAATTCATTATAAAATACGNNTCCCTGCAAAACGTNAATTTTGCAGGGAGTTTATAAGGAGGTTGAATATTGTAGATTACATTATAATATTTTCACGGATTGTAGTCTCCATTATGGAAATACTTTATTCCGTCTTTATATACAACAGCCAACGGAATTTTTTCCAACATAAGGTTATCAAATGCAGTTATGTCCGATTCAGAAACAATCAACTCTGCTCGAAGTATATTGTAAGTGGGGTCTTCCATATGGAAAATAATTTCATAACCATTTTTTTCATATGTGAAAGGGACTTTTGTAATCTCCATTGTTTTTACATCAGGTGGGTATATTATATAGTTTCCGCTGACACCGTCTTCTGCAAACTCAATTTCTAAAACTTCAGTATAATCGTAGTCTGCATACCCAAACCAATTTGTACCACCCAAGAAAAAGAAAGCTTTAAAATTCGGTCTTTGCATATTAAAATTATATACTTCGCCGTCGTCAAACTTTACTGTGAAATTTCCGGTGTCATTCGGATTTACAATAGTTCCGGTTCTTCTGTAGCCGTCAGGAGAAACATAAGAAAACTGATTTTCTACAATTTCATAGGTTGTTGTTACTACNGTATCACTGACTTCAACGCCATACNCANCAAAAACATATTTAGTGAGTGTACCGTCCAAGCCGAAATCAAAACCCATATATTCATTACTGCCTGATACTTCAACATAATAAAGCAAATCCAGATAACTTTTCTGTGATTCCGACTGAGTACCCTCTGTTACAGGGGAAGTTGTCGGCGGTTGTGTTACAGGAGGTGTAACAGGAGCTTGTGTTGCAGGGGGGGNNTTGGAATTATTATTANCAGACGTNTNTTCTGACGTATTNNCTGATGATGACTCGTCAACAGTCGATGGTGTCTGTGAGGGGTCGCCCACAATTATTCCCGAATATTCGTTATCATTTGCATAATCATGACCACCAGCCACATATCCTTTTTTTGATGTTGTAGCGGTAGCTGCTTCTGACATACTGTCAACTTCCGTTTCGTCACTGCTTACTGCCGGCGGAGTGTCAATGTCAAAATCATCGTTTCCGTTGAGATTTCCACGAATCATAACAACACTTGCGATTCCTAAAACAGCTACAACCAGAGTAGCGGCAGACGAAGCGTATTTATACCATTTTACACGGTTATAACGTTCAGTACCCGAAACTGTAAGTTCCTCGCTGTAATTATTTCTGTCAGCTGAAAAGCGGTATTTTTTCATACATTTCCTTACAATGCGTTTTTTGGTTTTTTCATCAAGTGCAGGATAATTTTCTGCTATTTCCTCAACAGAAAGGTCATCAAGGTCACTAAGCTGATTCATAAAATCTTTTTTATTCTTATTCATAATAATCACCATTCCTGCGGTATTTTTTAATACATTTCCTTACAATGCGTTTTTTGGTTTTTTCATCAAGTGCAGGATAATTTTCTGCTATTTCCTCAACAGAAAGGTCATNAAGGTCACTAAGCTGATTCATAAAATCTTTTTTATTCTTATTCATAATAATCACCATTCCTNNGNTATTNTNCCTATTTTCTTTCTGGCACGTATACTTCTTTTCTGTACAGCACCTGATGTCATTTCAAGTTTATCTGCAATTTCATTCACTGTCTGATTGTAAAAATACTGATATACTATTATTGAACTGTCCGGTTCTCCGAGTGATTTTACTATATCCCATAATGTCTGACGGAATATACGGTTTTCGGCTTCTTCTTCGGTATCATTTTCAGCCGGTGGAATGATAACACTTTCATCGTCCATGTCCGAACGCATATTATTCCTGCCGGAAATCTGTCTGAAAGCGTCAATAGCCCTGCGTTTTGAAATAGTGCTTATGTACGACTTAAGACTTCCGTTTAATGAAGAAAACCTGTGTGCATTTCTGAAAAATTCAATCATAATATCGCTTACACAGTCCTCAATATCTTCCCTTGAACCGCAGTTCCCAATTTTATTGAGAACTATGGCATATATAAAATTTCCGTACTGTTCAATAAAATATTCATAAGCCTTTTTAGAAGACTTCTTAAATAACTGCTCCCATTCTGAATCGGTCATTTTTTCACCTCCGTCAGTCTGTTAATATATTCGCCCTGTAAAAACAAAAAAGGACATTTTTAAATATATTTTATTATTTTAACATCAAAATTTCAATCCATGCTTTTTATATTCTACCATTTTTTAGGTAATAAAGCTAATCATCAACATAAAATTTACAAAAAATTCATATTTTATAATTAAAAAATAAAAATATATATTTTTTCGGAAAAAAACGTCACACTTTTAAAGGCAGATGTGTTATATTATATAGGACGTCCGAAAGAGAGGTGATTTTATGACACATGAAGATTCCGAAAAATTAAAAAGGATTTATGAAATTTACGAACAGCCTATGTACAGAATAGCATTTGCTGTGCTTAAAAGAAGTGATTTGGCAGAAGATGCGGTTTCCGACGCTTTTATAAGAATCATTGACCGGCTGAAAAAAATAAAAGTTCCGGAAAGTCCGGAAACAAAAGCCTATATAATCAAAGTCATAAAAAGCACGTCAATAAATATATACAGAAAAAACAAACGCTCGCTTGTCCGTGAAAAACCCATAGATGAAATAATACAGATTCCCGACACTGCACAGAGTATTGAGGAACACGTAGAAGCGGTAATGGACAGGCAGAACAAAAGAAATTTATTAAATAAACTTAACGAAACTGACCGTAATATCATAAATCTCAGATGTGGCAATGAACTTTCATGGAAAGAAGTAGCAGAAAGAACTTCTCTCACTGAAAGCACCGCACGGAAACGTTTTGAACGTGCCAGAAAACATCTTATCAGTATGAAAGGAGAGATGCCTGATGAAAAATATCAAACTACCGAACAGCGATGAGTGGCAAAAAATAGTTGATGACGCATTTTCATCAGACGAAATCCACACATTCTCTGAAAATTACAACATGAAAAAGCAGTCAATGCGGAAAGGAATTACTATGAAAAAAAATAATTTAGTGATGAATCTGACGGTTGCGGCGGCAGCCCTTACAATAGTGGCGTTCCCGACAGCTATCTACATGAACACCCGAAATGCAGCAACAGAACCAGCTACACAACTCCCTGCCGAAGATATTTATTCCGATGACGAATCAACACTTATAGCCGAAGAAGTTGATGACGAATTTACAACACAGATTTCAGACACGGAAGTCACCATAACAGACGGCGAGGACGACGGACAAGTCAACGAAAGTATTCATCAGTTTACAGAGGACGAAATTGACTATGACACAATCTATGATGTTGCATACTGCTGGTTGCCGGAGGGTCTTGAATATCAGAAGCAGGATAGTCCTTACGGAGGAAAATTCCATAACTGGACTACTGATGACGGTATGACACCGGATTTTACGAAAGTTCCGAAAGGTTTAAAATATTATGAAGACACCGGAAATCCGGAAATAGGAACTACAAAGGACGAATGGTTACTTGACGGCAAAACTGTTTCAATGTATTACCGTAGCACTTATATACCCAACAATCCGGAACATAATTTCGGACGTATAGCATTTATATATTTCGACAATACGCCGTATGTCCTTAAATTATATGTAACTGACGGCATTTCAGAAGAAGATTTCAGAAAGATTATTGATAATGTAAAACTCGTGCCGTCCGAAGGTGAAACAGCCGGAATATATACACCACCTCAGAACGAACAGGAAAACACAGAATTTACAGTAGGTTCTTATGAAAAGATGGGAACACCGGCAGGCAGCTTACCTGTAGTACAGGTCGGCGAACCTGTTCAGGAAATCTATCCGGACATATGGGGTGAAGTTTCAGCCAAAGTAACTGGAGTGCGTTTTGACGATGATTTCAACGGACTTACAACCGACGGTATAGGCTTGGAAACTGATTACAGCGAATACCTCGACGAAGACGGAAAACTTATTGAAAATGTACGCAGGTGGGTCGGCTATGACGGCGGAGCTACCATTGAACACGGCATTGAAACTGTTCCGGTAAGCGTAATGACAGTTAATATAACCTACACCAACAACGGAACAGAACCTATGAAAGATTACTGCGTATGCCCGACTTTGCAGACACAATATGACGGATATTTTTTCAGACAACGCATCTTTGATATAATCAAAATGGAATTAGAACTGGAAACCAATAATATTGACTGCATTGATACTTTCAGACCTCTTACTGCTGATGATATGCACTTCTCATTCAGCGGTCCGAATCAGTCAAGCAAAAACAACATTAACCTTGAACCCGGCGAATCAACCGAAGTTACGCTTGCATTTATAGTTGAAGACAAACACCGTGACAATCTCTATCTCTCAATGAACGAAAACGGCTTTGTTGACCTCTCCAATCTGGAATAATCACCACATAAAAAACTCCCTGTAAAAAAGGGAGTTTTTTCTATAACTTCACTTTTTCGTGAATGACGTTCTTTTCNNANGCCTTTTTAACACANATGATACATACTNCTGTACAATACAGTGCCGCNACAATCCACGCNGCTTGGTCAGTGTAGCATATAGCCGTGAAACCGTATTCCGCAACAAATTTCCTGCTGACGAATATACGGGCGAACATTTCCAGTACACCAGAGAATATTGCCATTCCCGAATAGCCTATACCCTGTACGCTCATACGGCACGCAAAAAGAATACCCAACGTCCAGTAGAAATATCCGACACATTTCATATACTCACCGCACGCATCAAGAATTTCAGTGTTTGAGCTGTCAAGGAACATCATTGATAACGTTCTGCCACTGAAAATCAGTACAACACCGATTATTATTCCGTAAACCGCATTTATAACCGTACCTTGAATAATACCTTTCTTTACCCTGTCGGGATTGCCTGCTCCTAAGTTCTGACCGCTGAAAACTGATATTCCTGTTGCTATAGCCTCAAAAGGACACNTTGCNAGCTGTTTCAGTTTGGAAGTTACCGCATACGCCGATATATAAACATCTTCAAGACTGTTATTAGCCGACTGCATAACCATACTGCCTATAGCCGTTATTGAAAACTGTAAACCCATTGGTACACCCATTACCATAAGTTCCTTTAAGGCGTAGGCTTTGAATCTGCAAATATCCTTAGAGAGTTTAAGCAGGGGATATTTTTTCTGTATAAACACAAAGCACGCTATTCCACTGCAAGCCTGTGCAATAACGGTAGCAAGTCCTGCACCGGCACAGCCTAAAGGTATTACAANTATGAATACAACGTCAANAATTATATNAAGTNNTGCCGATACAGCAAGAAATATAAAAGGCGTACGGCTGTCTCCCACTGCCCTAAGCANAGAAGCAAGAAGATTATAAAAAAGTGTAAAAGGTATTCCGAGAAATATAATCAGCAAATATGTATATGCGTCCTTGTACATGGTACTTGTTACTTTCATCATATCTATGATGTTTCCGCACAAAAGGCTCGTTAAAACAGTAAGTACCACCGCAAATATACCAGTAAGCAGATAAGAATGAAATATTGTACTCCGCAGTCTGTCGGGCTGATTTGCACCGAAATATTTCGCCATAGGTATTCCGAATCCGGCACACGTTCCTATACAGAAACCGAATACAAGAAACTGTACGCTTCCCGAAGCTCCGACTGCTCCTATAGCGTTCTCACCAAGTATTCGTCCTACTATAACAGCGTCAATCATGTTGTAAGCCTGTTGCAGGATATTTCCCAGAAGCATGGGCAATGAAAACTGAAGTATAAGTTTTACCGGACTGCCCTCTGTCATACTTTTAGTCATAGTGAAATCACTCCTTTGCGAATAGCATTGTAGCACTTTTTCATGACAATGTCAACAATTATCTGACAAATTTTTTCACAAAAAAAGGACTCACAAAAGTCCCTTTTTTATATAAAATCTGCTATAAAATTTCAAATCAGATATAACTGAAATCAAAGTTCAAGACCGTTGAAGCTGTCGTCAAGAATTGTTTTTGAGTTTTTGAATTTTTCCTTTTCCTCGTCGGTAAGAGAAAGTTCTACAATTTCTTTAACACCATTTCTTCCAATAATACATGGTACACCGATAAATACATTCTTTGTATCATATTCTCCGCAGAGTTTAGCCGAAACTGTCAAAACGCTGTTTTCGTCGCCAAGAATAGCCTTGACAATACGTGCAATTGCCATGCCAATACCGTAATATGTAGCTCTTTTAGCCTTGATAATCTTATAAGCAGATGTGCGTACCTGTTCTTCTATTGACTTCATATCTTCCATATTATATTCATTGCGGTCGTCCTCAAGAATTTCTGTAACGGACTTTGTGGCAAGCATTACCTGTGAAAGCGGTACAAACTCACTGTCACCATGTTCGCCGATAACATAAGCATGAATATTTTTCGGGTCAACTGTGAAATAGTCACCTAAAAGATAACGAAGTCTTGCGGTATCAAGTGATGTACCTGTACCGATAACTCTCGATGCACCGAAGCGTGAAAGTTCGTAAGTAACTCTTGTCATGATGTCAACGGGGTTTGTTGCAACGAGAAAAATTCCGTCAAATCCCGATTTGATAACAGGGTTTATAATAGAGCGAAAAACTTCCGTGTTTCTCTGGAGAAGGTCAAGACGTGTTTCGCCGTCTTTCTGTGCAACACCTGCCGCAATAACAACAATATCAGCGTCTATGCAGTCTTTGTACTCACCTGCATAGATTCTCATATTTGACTTTGCAAAAGCAAGACCGTGATTCAAGTCCATAGCCTCACCGTTTGCACGTTCCTTGTTTACGTCGATAAGCACAAGTTCGTTGCAGATTCCACCTTGATTCACAAGAGCATACGCAAAACTCATGCCGACCATTCCCGTACCTATAAGCACAACTTTTCTTTTATCAGTATTCATATTAAACCTCCGGANTTAAAATTATATATTGATTATACACTATATTTATCCACAAGTCAATAGCANTTTCATAAAATTCACAAAAAATCAGACTGCCGTTTCTGACAGTCTGATATAATTACAGTTCTATGCCGTTTTGTTTGAGGAGTTCCCTTGCCGATTCAACCNAGTCAACGCCCTCCGCATTTTTCACGGGTGCAAATNCCTTACTACGTTCCACCTNATAGGGNATNCNGCTTTCCTGCATATGAACCATATCAAGAACGAGAGTTTCAAATTTATAACCATTGTTTTTATCGGGAATTACAAAACTTCCGTTTTTATCCATATATGGAATTTTCTTCTCCACAACGTGTACAGGCATTTTTTCGGAAATAATATCTTCAAGCCTGTCAATCCTGAAAAGATAGTTAAGTATTACGCCGAATTTATAGGCAAGCTGACCGTCGTCCGTCATAAGAGTATGCATTTCTTCGGTCATCTCATAATATTCAACAATAGACGGTCTGCCGTCCTCAAGGCACAGTACACCCACTCTTTCGTCAGGTGAAACCTTGCTTACAACCTTGCTTCCCGACTGACTTCCGGAATTTATAACAGCACCTATGAAACACGGGTCTGCAATCTGCTGTAAGACATTATCCACCGCAAATACGTTTATCCATTCAATGCCTTTTTGTCTGATATCTTTCAGAAGTCCGGCTCTGACTATTGACGAAAACCAACCGCCGTTACCGTTCGGAGACATAGATATATCAGACTTGCTTTCCATATAGATTTTGCCGTTGAAATCAACAGACGGTGCCATGTCCTGTATAAAGAATTTAACATACTTTTTGTCATACCCGAAATAGTTCTTTTCTTCAAAGAAATTTACTGTATCATTGTGATTTTTTTCACTTGTCATGATATAAAGCGGAACGTATGCTCCTGTTGATTTCACAACTTCAAGCAGATTATTCATAAGGCATTCAAATATATAAAGTTCTTTTGAAACGCCTATGTTAAACATTCCCTTTGGCTTGTCAAAACCAAGACGTGTACCCTGTCCGCCCGCAAGAAGAACAGCGGCAACTTTTCCCTCTTTTATTGCCTCTGCACCTGCGGAATAGTATTTTTCTGTGTTTTCCGCAATATCTTCAATAGTAACAGCACCGAGCGGTTCAAACTTTCCTCTTTTTGAAGAATGTCTGTTTTTCTCGCTGAGATTTTCCAGTACAGAAAAATCTATAAGTTCAATCTGTGAAAGAAGTCTGGCTTTTTCCTTGTCGTCAAGCTCCTCATAGTAAGCAAGTATATGCTCCTGACCATATTTTTTCAGTATGCTTTCTGCCGCATCAAATTTAATCATAGATACAACCCCCTCTAAATATTTTTAATTTTACAGAAATATCTCTTTTATACTCTGTTCTAAATATTATATCATATTGACTGAATACGGTCAAGCATATAACAGGCAATTTATACAAATATATGCTAAACGCCTGCAATAATACAGGTATTTTTATCATTTATCAACAAAAATAATTGTTGAAAATCAAACAAATAGACACATCATGTTGCAAACTGACTGTTATAGAGTTCCGCATAAAAGCCTTTGTTTTCCATAAGTTTGCTGTGATTTCCCTGCTCAATGATGTTTCCGCTTTTCATTACAAGAATGGTGTCGGAATTTTTTATAGTGGAAAGACGGTGTGCAATAATAAAACTTGTACGTCCTTCCATAAGTTTAGTAAAAGCTTTTTGTATACGGTGTTCAGTTCGCAGGTCGATAGAACTTGTAGCCTCGTCAAGAATAAGCATTGGCGGATTCATAAGCATGATTCTTGCTATACATATAAGCTGTTTCTGTCCCTGAGAAAGTCCGCTGTCCTCGCTTATAACAGTATCATAACCGTTCGGGAGACGTTTTATAAAGCCATGAGCGTAGACGGATTTTGCAGCCTCTGTAATTTGTTCACGGTTCGCATTCGGTACGCCGTAGGCAATATTTTCCGCAACAGTTCCGGTGAATATCCAAGTTTCCTGAAGAACCATTCCGAACTGACTCCGCAGACTGTCACGGGTAATATCGTCTATGTTCTTTCCGGAAAC
>WFLZ01000195.1 GCA_009177225.1 Clostridia bacterium | reverse complement strand
TCATACTGTCCTCGTTCTTCTCCTTTTGTTGTCAGCATTTCCTTCACCTTCCCTTTCTTTCTATTATATCACAGATAGGCGAAAAAGCCAAGCTCTTGCTTGACTTTTTCGACAGACTGACTGCTGTACAGATAATGTACAGCAGTTTTTTTATCAGCCGAGAATAACAGCGATTTCGTTTGTATCAGAAAGTCTTTCAGCAGGAATATAATTGTTTTCAAGCTTTTCGCCGTTGAGTATGACTTCCTTTACACCTGATTCAACATGTGCGGAGTTGTCAACAGTGATATTAAGCTTTTTGCCACGGAAATTCTTTTCAATCTTAAAGCCGTCCCATTCTGACGGAATTGACGGAGAAATTGCAAGACCTTTCATGTCAGGACGCATACCGCAGATACCCTCAACACAGCCGACCATGACGGTTGATGCTGTACCTGTAAGCCAGTGAACGTGCGAACGTCCCTCATAAGATGATGCTCTTGACTCTGTAAACTGTCCGTGAACATAAGGCTCCATAACACGTATTTCTGCCTTGTTGTTCATAGCAGCAGGGGAACTTTCCATAAAGTACTCAAATGCACGGTTTCCGTGACCGAGAAGTGCCTCTGCGAGAATAAGCCAGCCCTGTGACTGTGAGAATATACCGCCGTTTTCCTTTGTATCGTCGTTGAAGATGTGCATCAATGCACCGTCAAAATAGTGCTTTTTGTACGGCGGGTCAAGGAGTTTAGCACCATACGGAGTATTGAGAATTTCGTGAACACTGTTCATAGCCTTTTCAGCCTGTTCAGCGTTTGCAAACTTTGAAATAACACTCCATGACTGCGGGTTCAGCCACATATTAGCTTCGGGGTCTTTCTTTGCTCCGACAAGTACGCCGTCCTCACGGATTCCACGGATAAATCTGTCATCGTCCCAGCACTTTTCAAGGGTATCGGCAAGTTTTTTCTGAACGTCGTCAATGTAGGCGATATAATCGGTATCGTTTCTGGACTGTGCCATGTCTTTTATAACGCTCATTGCGTAGTAAAGCTGGAACGCCACAAAAGTAGATTCACCCTTTGCACCGAGACGGAGACAGTCATTCCAGTCAGCGTGGAGACCTGCCGGCATATCGTGGTCACCAAGATGATTCATTGAAAATTCAATAGCTTTCTTGAGGTGGTTGTAAACTGTATCTTCACCGCCATTTGCATAGACGATTACTTCGTCAAGGAAGTTTTCGTTACCGGATTCACCAAGATACTTAACAATAGTCGGGAAAAGCCAGAGTGCGTCGTCTGCACGGTAGGACGGGTGTCCGGTTTCCTTGACATATTCGGGGTCGTCGGGGGTATTTTCGTGACCTGCATTGTGCGTGAACTTTACAAGCGGAAGTCCTCCGCCGTTGTCAACCTGTGCCGAAAGCATGAAACGTATTTTTTCAGCGGACATTTCAGGGTCAAGATGTATAATTCCCTGAATATCCTGAACAGTATCACGGTAGCCGTAGCCGTTACGCAGACCGCAGTAAACAAACGACGCAGCTCTTGACCATATGAATGTTATGAAACACTGGTAAGCGTTCCACACATTAATCATATTGTTGAACTCCTCTGACGGTGTTTCAACTTTAAAATTGGAAAGCTGACCGTGCCAGTAATTTTTAAGTTCAGTAATTTCAGCGTCAACCTTGCCGGACTGTTTGTATTCATTAAGAATTTTGTCAGCCTGTTCGTTGTCACGCTGTCCGAGAATGTAGACAAGTTCAATAGTTTCGCCGGATTTAAGAGTTATATCGGACTGTAATGCACCACATGAATTTGAATTGTAGTTCATGACATTACTGCACTTGCCTGTTTTAACGGCAATCGGATTTGAATAAGTTCTGTAACTTCCGATAAAGTCGGAAAGATTTCCGCATGATGCTGAAATATCTGCACCGACCATTCCGAAAAATCTGTTACGGCGGTCTTTTTCACTGTTACCGCTGATAGTCTGGATGATTTTATTTCCCTTAAATTCAGTCTGTGAAATGAAAAGTGAGTACTGTAAATTTACTTGGTCTTGTTCATAATTGTCCTCATTTGTGAACTCAACAAAACCGAAAGTTGAAAGATTTCTGTCCTTGTCGCTGTTGTTGGTAATTTTAGTACGCCATACTTCATATGTCTTGCCATAGGGAACATAATAGGTCACTTCGGACTTTATTTCTGCGTATTCTGCGGAAATTACAGTGTAAGCTGTACCGTGTCTGCACTCGGATTTATACTTGTCCAGTGGCTTGCCGACCGGCTGCCATGATGCCGACCAGTAGTCGCTTGTTTCGTTGTCACGGATATAGATATAACGTCCGGGGAGTGCCATTTCCGAATTGAAACGGAAACGTGTGATTCTGCCGTTTGCACCTGACTTCACGAAGCTGTAACCTGCTGCGTTGTTTGAAATCATAGCACCGTATTCAGGGTCTCCGAGATAGTTTGCCCACGGAGCAGGGGTTGCGGGGTTTGTGATGACGTACTCCTTGTTTTCAAGGTCAAAATGTCCATACTTCATAATTTTTATTCTCCTTTTCTGCCTTTTATGGCATAATTATTATTGTCCGAATGCAAGATAGTCTGTGCTTGCGTAACCGTAATACTGTCCCCATGAAATATAACACCAGTCATNGCCATATTCAANTACGTTAACGGTTGTACCTTTNGNGATAGTNGTTATAATTTTTCCGCNTTTTGAAGCTGTTTCACGNNGATTCAGAGGGTNGCTCTTTGTGGCGATNATCGCNGTCCACGACAGAGTATTATGTGCAGGTGGCTGACTGATTGTGATGTAATCAGAACTTACATATCCGTTCTTTCCGTTATATGATACCAAATACCAGCCTGCAAGGTTTGTTTTGCTAAAGTAAATCCCTGTGCCTTTTGGTATAGTAGTAAGAATCTTGCTGTCGCTGTTTGGTTCTTCACGGAGATTCAGAGGGTCTTTTTGAGTGGTAACTATGCCGTAATGTGCTTCTGGTTCAGCTAATATGTTTTCTTCGCCGGCAGTTACATAATCAGCACTGATAAATCCGCTTTTTCCGTTATATGTTGTATAATACCATCTGGATTCACTTGTATAGTATACATATACAGATGTCCCTTTAGGAATTGATGTCACAACTTTTGCATTTTTTGAAGGTTCGGAACGGACGTTCAGAGGGTCTTTCTTAGTTGCAATATATCCGTAAAATCCGGATTCATAAATATCTGTGTAATTCTGTACGGGAACAGGCTCAGGCTCTGCCGGAACTTCAACTATAACAGTAACTGTAACGACTTCGGGGACAGGCTCGGTTTCTGCAACAGTAGTGATAACTGTCTCTGTTGATTTTTTGTCATCATTTTTTTCAGAATCCTTTTCGGAATTTTCTGTTTTACGTTCGTCGTCGTTTTCAGAAAGGGTCATATTTCCTCTTAAATCGTTGTCTGCATTTTTGTTGTTTTTGTTTACCATTGCTTTCATTATTGTTGACATTGCCACTATTATTACAGCAAAGAAAACTATAACAGTAATAAGTATAATATACATACCTGCGGAAGTTTTCTTTTTCGGTGGGTCGGCATACTGTCTATTGAAAGGCTGCTGAATGTTATTCGGAAAACCGTTCGGCTGTTGCTGAAAGGTATTTTGCGGATTATAGAAATTATTCGGCATATTGTTCTGCTGATAGTTTCCGTTATTTGTATTCTGTCCGTATAAATAAGGATTATTATTATTTATATTATTCGGACCGAAGTTATTGTTTTCGGTATTATATGGGAACTGTTCTGGACTTACAGAACCATTTTGTTTCTGATAATTATTATCCATAATATATTCTCCTTTTTGTTAAATTACACCTGCATCGTCAATTACAGGAGTTTCAGGCGGCTGTTCAATCGGTGGTTCAGTAACGACCGGTTCAGTAACAGGCGGTTCAGTAACAGGGGGAATGGTTTCCGGTGGTTCAGTATGTTCTGTAGGCGGTTCATTTCTCGGCGGTTCTGTTGTGGTTTCTTTTGGTGGTTCACCGAGTGTTACATACTGTGATTTTACAAATCCATAGTCATTGCCATAATAGACATAATACCAGTCATTCAAATCGGTTTTGCATACTGTTATTACTGCATCTTTGGGAATTTTAGTTACTTCCTTTGCATTCGTATCAGGTCCGTAACGAAGTGTAAGGGGGTCGCTTTTAGTTGAGACATACCCTTTTTCGCCTGAACTTGTCCAGCCGAATTTATTCGCCTCACTGAGATTAATCCAGCCGTTACCGGATTTGAGTTTTCCCCATTTTTGCGTCTTGTCAACGTCCACGATTGTATACTTTCCTCTGTCCTTTATGTATCCGTTGATTTTTGAACTGTAGTCTGCTTCCTTGTATACCGGAAGATTATAGTTGTTTATATTCAGTATATATGATTCAAATTTATCCGGAGCGTTTCCGGTTGCAACATATCTTTCGTCTACAAAACCGTACTGTCCGTCATAGTAAGCATAGTACCAGCCGTCCACTTCAATGCGGTATACATAGATAGTTTCGTCCTTTGGAATAGTTCCTACAGCCTTTGAACTTTTCAGCGGAGCGTAACGCATTGTAAGTGGGTCTTTCTGCGTTGCAACATAAGCCTTTCCGATTCTGTAAGTCCAGCCGAAATTGTCGGCGTCGTCAAGATTAATCCAACCTGCACCGGACTTGAGTTTTCCCCAGTGTCCGAAACGTTCGGTGATTGTGTATGTTCCTCTGTCGGTTATATAGTCGTTTGCGAAATGTTCATAGCTTGCTTCCTTGTATATGGGAAGTCTGTAGTTGTTTATTGTTACAAGATATGACGGTTCTGCGGACACTTTTTTGTTTTTCAGATAGTCCGCAAGTTCACATTCGGAAGTCTCGCTCCATTCGCTGTATATATTGTCACCGTCAACGTTTTTGTAAGCTCTTACCCTGACTTTTACATTTATCGGGACTGACGCTCCGGTTTCAAAATAAGTTTCTGAAGTGA
The DNA here is from genome assembly GCA_009177225.1 of Clostridia bacterium. Classification (GTDB taxonomy): domain Bacteria; phylum Bacillota; class Clostridia; order Oscillospirales; family Ruminococcaceae; genus Ruminococcus. The sequence goes on along the minus strand of WFLZ01000195.1, from coordinate 7,222 downwards.
CTACAGTACGCTTGTAAGGTTCTGTATTGGGTGTGTTTTCTGTCTCAATGGCTTCAACTTCATAGCCGTCTGCATTTTCCACTGCACTCCATGTCACATATACCATAGCACCGTCACCCTCTGTATCGGTGTTTTCCTGAAATCTGCTTATTGCAGGTACAGAAAGTTCAGTGATATTTTTCTCATTTTCTTCATTTTCTTCATCGTCATCTTCGTTTTCATCATCTTCACTTTCCGACAGTACCATATTATCACTGTTTTTGTTTGCCCCGGTTTTCTGATTTTCGCCGTCTATCATTGACCGCATCATTGCAGACATTGCTATTATTATTACGGCAAAAAATGCTATTATAGCTATGAGCAGTATATACATTCCGGCAGGTGATTTCTTTTTAGGCGGTTCAGCATACTGCATATTGTACGGTTGCTGAAAGTTATTCTGCGGAGGTATGTAATTATTCTGTGGCTGATAATTATTCGGTTGACTGTAATTGAATGGTTGTCCGTAAGGGTTATCAGGAATATTCTGTCCGTACTGCTGATAATTGTTTCCGTTGATATAAGGATTCTGTCCGTACATCTGTGGATTGTTATTCTGATTCCACTGCTGGTTATTGTTGTTGTTATTTCCGTCGGGAAATATCTGATTGTTGTTATCCAAAATAAACTCTCCCTATATAAAATATTATTTTCTGATACACACTGCTACAGCAAATTTTCCGTCTTTAAGTATGTACTGCCGGAATTTATATCCACTGACTGATGTGATTATCCTGTTTCCCTCAAAGGAAAATTCGACGGTATTCAGAGGATAAGATATTCCGATTCCTATGGCTTTTACATACGCTTCTTTAAGTGTCCACAGGCGGAAAAATAATAAATCACGTTCATTTTCCGGAGCATTTTCGATTAATTTCTTTTCGTTTTCCGAAAAAGCCCTTTTTACTACATTCGGACGATAAGGACGTATTCCCTCACAGTCAACACCGCATTCCCTGTCTGTCATAAGGCACACGGCTATTCCGTCAGCATGTGACATATTGTACTTTATGTCCGGATATTCAGTAAGAAACGGTTTTCCGTGTTCACCTCTTGATACAGGTGTTTCGTCGGTGACATAGTTGATTTTTTTTGTTCTCAGACATTCACGCAAAAGACTGTGTGCGTGTTTACGCTGTTCCTTTTTTGGAACTTCCTTTATTGATATCAGTAGCATATTAAACCTCCCTATAAAATTGCAGTCTTAAAATGTCCTTTCAGGTCTTATTATACCATATACCATAGTAAAAAGCAAGAAAAAAGTGACATTTGTCATTAATAAAAAGCAAGAAACAAGTGACATTTGTCACTTGTTTTCATAAACGTCACTATGTTATAATTTGTATATGGAATGTATCTGTTTTGTAAAAGCGGATTAATTGTATGGCAGTTTTTTATATGCTACAATAAAGGAGGCTTTTAAATGTGGAATTTTGTAAAGTTTATTATAACTGTATTATTTATTATATCTTTTATTTTGGTGAAAGTAACTCCGAAAAACAGTAAAATTTACTCCGGAATAAAAAATTTTTTTAAAGTTTCGGCTCTGCTTTTCGGAACGCTTATAGAAGTATGTATACTTATTTTTATAATAGATATAATTTTCAGCATTTTTATTAATTCAATACTTGAAGTAATCCGTGAGTTTTTGCTTGGATTCGGATTTTAAAATAAATATAAAGGAGGATTTTTTATATGATTGAAATTATTATGTGCCTGTTATTTATTGGGATACCGGTGGGAATAATTATATTTTTTATTATTTCACTGGTTATGCTGAAAAAAACACCGAAAGACAGTGAAGAATATAAAAAAAGAAAAACTGCTTTTATAGTTTCGGCGGTTCTTGCCGGAATACTTGTAGCAGCAGTTGTGGCGTTGTTTATAATGGCTCAAATGATAATTATCTATATGTAAAGGAGTTAAAAAATGAGTGACAAGCTTTTCAGAAAAATATTAATAATAATTTTAATTATCGGTGCGGTAAGTACGGCTGTACTTGTTGCGTACACTTGGAATCTGCACGAACACTGTTCTATAATTTCCTACATAGCAAACGGAGGTTGATTATGAAAACTTTCCGACAGATTTTGACAATATTTCTGATAGTAATGATATTTGCAGGGTTTGATTTTTCCGTATACAATCTCTTTACTAAACGTTACATAAACAATACAAGTGAACAGATGCAGGCGAAGTCAATAGAACTTGACAAATATCTGCCGTTTGACGAAAATTCAGAAGTCGTAAAAATTGACACTGACTTTAAATTAACGGAAAATCTGCCTGTTATCGACGGTGCGGCTGCACTTTATCCTGTGTTTTCGGGATTTGTGAACGCTGTATACCCGAAAGAAAGTGTTATTTTTGACGGCGAAAATGTCACGCCTGAAAGTTCACTGCAATATACAAACACACTCAGAGCTTATAAGTCAGTCGTGGACGGCGGTGCGGATATTATTTTCTGTGCAGAACCGTCCGCCGAACAGCTTGAATATGCCGACGAGCAGGGTGTTGAACTGGAGTTCGTACCGATAGGAAAAGAGGCTTTTGTATTTATTGTCAACAATGAAAATCCCGTAGACAATCTTACTGTTGAACAGATAAGGGGCATTTACTCGGGAAAATATAAAAACTGGTCACAGGTCGGCGGTGACAATACTATAATTGACCCTGTTCAGAGAATTGAGGGAAGCGGAAGTCAGTCTGTTATGGTGTCTTTCATGGACGGTATACCCATGAAAAAGAATCCTTTCGGATTTATGGGACGTGCTGTCGGTTTTTCTTTCAGATACTATGTGTCGGAAATTGTTGATAACGGCGGTGTGAAAATGCTTTCTGTGAACGGTGTCTATCCCGACAAGGAAAATATTTCGTCTGAAAAATATCCGATAACTGTTGACTTCTATGCGGTTTACAGAAAAGACAACCCCAACACAAATATAAAATTGTTAACTGACTGGATTCTTTCGGACGATGGACAGAAAATTATTGAAAAATCAGGTTACATTCCAATAGAATAACAGGGAGAATATATTATGAGTGTTTTGATATTTTTGTTTGCGGTTATATTGCATATAATCACGCTGTACCTTATAATAAATAAATTTTTATGTAAAGAAAAGATTTGTGAAAGAAAGTCATTGTTTAGTATCATAACAAAGATTTTTTCGGTGTTATTAAATCTTGCACTTGCTTATGTTGTATTCTGGGCGGTTATTTTCGGGGCTTTATGTCTGTCGCCTTATGGAATTTTCCATAATATCGTAAAAATCTATATGTCTGATTTTATAACAGGTCTGATACTTCTTGTTGAAACTTCAATATTACTGCCCTACGGACTGAATTTATTGTTGTATAAATTCTGGTACGGAAAAGTTGGCTTGTCAAAATGGTGGACGTTTCCGGCAATACTGATTGGAGTAGGTGCATTTATAGGGACTGTATTCCTTGTGCTTTCGGAAAACTTTATAAACGGCTGGGCAAAAGCCGAATGGATATGGAGGTGATTAAATGAAAAAAATCCCAGCGCATACTAATATATTGTTTGTTCTTGCGTTAATGCCGATGGTAGTGTTTGTTATTTTCTTAATAATAGGTATAATTTACGGAGATATAGAGGAAGTTATGGGTTCGATTTTTATGGTTGTTCCTGTGATTTTCTGTCTGAAACGTGGAATCAGTCTTAATATTCTTTATGTAATTGCACTTTTTGTATTAGTATTTCAGATAGTGGCTATTGGAAACTTTATTCGTGTCCGTAAAAAAGTCCATGAATACAATGAAAATAATGAAGATGATGAAAAGTGAAAAAAAGTTTATGATATGGTATTGTAAACAGCCGTAATCCGTGTTATAATATTTACATTATGACACGGAGGTTTTTTATATTATGGTAAAAGAAAATCATATAGGTAAAATNACTATTACTGAATCTTATCTGACGGAAATAGTACGCCATGCTGTCTGCGACTGTTTCGGTGTGGCGGACGTATGTAGCACAAATACATTCCGTTCGGCTGTTTCCTCTCTCACAAGGGGAAAGCTTTTCAGACGCAAAGGCGTTATAATCCACACGGACGACGACGGAGTAACAATTGACCTTCACATAAAAGTCTCATACGGTACAAATATAAAAGCGGCTGTAAACAGTATAATACACAAAGTAAGCTTTACAGTTGAGGAAACTGCCGGAATACACGTCAATAACGTGAATGTATTTGTAGACGATATGAACNTTNNANGGNGGGTTTTTAANGTGATNAACNGTGNTTTATTNAGNGATGCCATTATTTCAGCGGCGATTACAATNGACAACNGAAAAAGAGAAGTTGACGAATTAAATGTATATCCTGTACCAGACGGCGATACAGGTACAAATATGTCAATGACTGCCGGAAATGCAGTCAGTGAACTCAAAAGACTTGAAAACAATGTAACAATTTCGGAAGTTTCATCTGTTGTTGCATCTGCATTTCTCAGAGGTGCAAGAGGAAATTCGGGTGTTATACTTTCGCTTATTTTCAGAGGAATTTCAAAGGTACTTTCAGGTTGTACAGAGGCAGGCTGTGCGGAATTTACAGAAGCTATTGAATNAGGAGTTGAGGCAGCATACAAGGCAGTTATGAAACCTGTAGAGGGAACTATACTTACAGTTGCAAAGGCTTGTGCAGTAAAAGCAAGGGAAATTTCGCTGTCCACAAACGAAGATGTTATTTTCTGGACGGAAATATGCAACGAGGCTGAAACTGTTCTTGAAAAAACAACGGAAATGCTTCCGCAGTTGAAAAAGGCAGGAGTAGTTGACGCAGGCGGTAAAGGTCTTGTAATTATATTCAGGGCAATGACGGAAATTTTCGCAGGCGGTAAAATTGCAGAACCTCTTTCGGCACAGGAAAATGCAAACGATTCTTTCAGAACTGCCGTGAGTGAATACNACGACGAAATAAATTATACATACTGTACGGAGTTCATGCTTGAAAAAAAGGAAAACTGTCCTGACCCATTTATGCTCCGTGCGTATCTTGAAACAATCGGCGACTGTGTTGTTGTGGTTGACGACGAAAAAATAATAAAAGTTCATGTACACACTGACAATCCCGGAAATGCTATTCAGAAAGGTCTTGAATTTGGACATTTTACAAATAATCCACGTCCGAAAATCGAGAATATGCGTATTCAGCATGAAAACAAGGTGAAAGAAGTCCGTGACGCTGAGCAGGGTCTTACACCTGCTCAACCGGAAAAACAGTTCGGGTTTGTTGCGGTTGCGGCAGGTCACGGAATTGAAGCAATGTTCAGGGACTTGGGTGCTGATATTGTCGTAAGGGGTGGGCAGACAATGAATCCGTCAACAGACNANNTTCTCCGTGCTGTTCTTGCAANTCCGGCAGAGATTGTTTTTGTACTTCCGAATAACAAAAATATAATCATGGCGGCTGAACAGGCTGTGAAACTTACAGAAAGAAGTGTGTGTGTACTTCAAACAAGAACCATTCCGCAGGGTATTTCTGCTATGCTTGCATTTGACGAATCAGAGGGACTTGCTGAAAACCGTCTTAACATGACAAAAGCGTTTGAAAGAGTTTCAACGGGTCTTGTGACGTTCGCCGCAAGAGATTCGGAGTTTGAGGGTCATCAGATTAAAGAGGGTGAAATTCTTGCTCTCGATAACGGCAAACTTGCTTTTACGGAAAAGGACGTAAACAAAGCTGTTCTGAAACTTTCAAAGAAGCTTGCAAAGGGCGACGTAAGTTATATTACGCTTATTTACGGTGCGGACGTTACAGAGGAGAACGCCGAACAGACCAGAAAACTTGTACAGTCCAAACTCAGTGATAAAATAGAAGTAATGCTTGTAAACGGTGGACAGCCTGTATATTATTACATTATTTCTGCTGAATGATTTTTCAGTTTTACTTTTTTAAGAATATTATGTAAAAGGAAAAATCAATATGGATAATAAAGAAAATTTTACTCCAGAAGAACAGAAAGCTATAAATAAATATTCATGGCTTAATACTTTATTTATTTTAATAAACGGAATAATGTTGGTATATGTAAATAATGCAGTCAAGCAGGGTACTTATCATTTATATCTTGTTACGGCACTGTTAATTGCTTCAACTGTAATTACTGTAATGATATTGGTTACATATTTTCAGAAAAACAGACATATTACAAAATATAAGTCAAGATATTTAGTATCTACTGTTCTGATGATTTTTCTGTTTATACTTCATGTTTTCATATGCAAGGACTATGTAATGGATATATTCGCCGGTGAAAGAACTATTGTTACAAGTGAATATAGTGTATTGTGGGATTATTTCCATACTGAAATTGATGGCGAAGAAATACGTCTTAATCTTCCGGACGAAACTATTAAAAAACTCCGTGATAACGAGTATATCGACAGTGAGGAAATATATAATTTCAATACTGGTACATATTACTATAAGAAAAAAGCCCATATTACATATTATCCCAACAGTCAAATATTAAAAGACGCATTTATAGAAGATTAGTATAAAAAGACCTTTTGTGCGAATACTATCACAAAAGGAGATGATTAAACTATGGTTGAACAGGACACTATAAAACTGCTCCGTGAGTGCGATGCAGGTATAAAAATGGGTGTATCTGCTATTGATGAGGTTATGAGTTACGCAAAGAGTGAGGATTTGCGAAAGACNTTACAGCACAGTATGNAGGAAAATGAAACTCNTAAAAACGATTTGCAGATGGCTCTTGCGGACTANCACGACGACGGCAAAGAACCTAATCCCATAGCAAAAAGTATGTCATGGATGAAAACTAACATGAAACTCAAAATGAACGAATCTGACCAGACTATTGCCGAACTCATAACGGACGGTTGTAATATGGGAATCAAGTCGCTGAATCAGTACCTTAATCAGTATCAGGCAGCGGACGAACGCTCAAAAAATCTTACAAAAAGACTGATAAGTGCAGAAGAAAAACTTTCTTTTGATATGAGACAGTTTCTGTAAAAAAAGCGGACACACAAATGTCCGCTTCAGTCTGTCGAAAAACCCCGATGTCGGAATAGAAATCGGGGTTGAAGTTTTGAGTAAAATTAAAAACAAAGAGTAATTCTTGAAAAGAGAGGAAAAACGAAGTGAAAACGGAGGTCACCAACCTCATTCCACCTCCGAATTGC
>WFLZ01000140.1 GCA_009177225.1 Clostridia bacterium | reverse complement strand
TTTCCGTATTCTTTCTTCCCGTTACAGAAACAGACGCCGAAGATTTACTTTACGTGTTTCTCTTATCTGTGCAATTTATAATTTTCAACATACTCTTTGAGGTTTTAGAACAGGTCTAATGATTGGTATAAAATCTATGCTGGCAATTATTCTGATGATCTTATCAGTTTATTAGCGCTGTTGGATTATATGAATCATTTTAAGTCTGCTGACGAGATACAGAAAGACTTTGATATGCACCCTGAATATTGCAATGCTTGTATGTGCAGCAGACTTGAAGAACACTTTAATAGGATACACAATAAACTGCCTGTTGAGCCTGTTGTTCCCGAAACAGATGAGTATTTCCGAAACAACAAAGGTGCAAAGATTTACTTTGATGTCAATAAACAGCCTGAATTGCTGATAAATGAAGGGCATTCCAAGTATCTTGTACTGTCTGTCGGGTTTGATAAAGAAGATAATCCTTTAGCTACTATTGCAAGTGAACCAGAAAATAAGTGTTTTAGATTGCCTGAGCAATTAAGCGAATGGGCAATGACCGTAATAGGAATGGCGAATATGGGAGAAAACTTGTTTCCTTCTGAGGTTGTCTTTAGCAGAATAAAAGACAGATACTATGTAGATATTTTATAGATAAGGAGCTGATAGAATATGCCTTACACCGAAGCAAGCTACGAAACCGCAATAATCCAGCTATTCGAGGAAATGGGATATATCCACTCATATGGACCGGATATTGACCGTGACTATAAAATACCACTGTATATGGACGAGCTGACAGAAGCCCTTTATCGGCTCAACCCTTCGCTCCCTGATGATGCGATTACCGATGCACTCTTTAAGCTCCAAAACTTTGAAAACGGCGAGCTTGTGCAGAAAAACGCCGTATTTATGGACTATCTGCAAAACGGCATACAAGTACGCTATAACGAAAAGGGCGAGGAACTGGCGGCGATTTGCTATCTTGTGGACTATGCCAACACGAACAATAATTCCTTTGTTGTGGCTAATCAATGGACTTTCGTGGAGAATGAGGAGAAACGCCCTGATGTGCTGTTGTTTGTGAATGGCTTACCTGTGGTGCTTATGGAGCTAAAATCTCCGTCCCGTGAGGAAACGAATGCTTCCGAAGCCTATACACAAATCCGCAACTATATGCACTCTATCCCCTCGATGTTCATTTACAATGCGATCTGCGTAATGAGTGACCTCTCCGAAAACAGAGCAGGCACGATTACATCGGGCGAAGATCGCTATATGGAATGGAAAACAAAGGACGGAAGCTACGAAAACACACAATATGCTCAATTTGACACGTTCTTTGAGGGTATCTTTCAGAAAGACCGATTGCTCGACATTCTGAAAAACTTTATTCTTTTTTCAAATGAGGGCTTGACAAGCTATAAGATACTTGCAGGCTATCATCAGTATTTTGCTGTTCGCAAAGATGTAGAGTCCACAAAGAAAGCAACTGTAACGGACGGAAAGGGCGGTGTGTTCTGGCATACGCAAGGCAGCGGAAAATCGCTGTCTATGGTGTTTTATGCCCATTTACTGCAATCAGCACTGGAAAGCCCGACTATCGTTGTTATCACCGACAGAAATGATCTGGACGATCAGCTCTATGCTCAATTTGCAAAATGCAAGGATTTCCTCAGACAAGAGCCTGTCCACGCTGAAAGCCGTGAACATCTGAAAACGCTCCTTGNCGGTCGAAAGGCNAACGGTATTATCTTCACAACGATGCAGANATTTGAGGAATCTGGCGAACCTCTATCCGAACGTAGAAATATCNTTGTTATGGCTGACTGTAATTTTACACACAAAATACAAAAACGGATAAAACCGAACAAAGCCGGTAAAAAACGTGAAAAGTACGGAAAACTGCGGTATATAGCTGAATATCAGGTGGGATAAAGTGGGAAAAGCTGAAATTAAAATTTTTAATGTGAAAAATAAAAAACCTCGATTTTGGAGTAAAAGTCCAATTTCGAGGTTTTTTAAATTTTCGTAAAAAAATCGTTTAAGAAATGTTTTAAAAATATTTTAGCGTTTAAAAAAATGGTGCAAATGCCGAAAAATAGCGTTTAAATCGGTTTTGAGAATTTTTATAATTTTGCATATCATATTGTGAAAAGTCATTTTTTTAAAGCTGAAAAGCAAGTTCACTTAGTGAACTAAAATACAATTGTTGGTGAACTGGTTCACTAAGTTATTTTATACAGATAGTAATATTATTTTTTGGGTTTGTCATCAGGATTGTTTTTGGTTGTCAATTTGAATTTCAGCCGACGTTCTCTTCAAGTTTAGCCTGCTCCGCTAATACTTCGGCTCTGGCAATAAGTCTGATTTGCTCCTCGTTTGATAATTCTCTGAAATATTCCAACAGTTCTTTTTCACGGCTATTAATCTGCTGAAAATGTTGCGACTGTTGTATAACAAGTTTTTCCTCTTCTCCGGTGAGTAGATAGTCAATAGATACCTTAAAGTGTTTAGAAACTGCAAGAAGTATATCAGAATTGACAGTAGCACCATTTTCCCAGCGTTTTATATTTCCAGCACTAAAACCTAAACTTTTTATAAGTGGCGTGGGTTTAACCCCTTC
>WFLZ01000268.1 GCA_009177225.1 Clostridia bacterium | reverse complement strand
CGTTGAATTGCTTCATTCTGTAATTCCGGATGCTTTTTCGGCGGTTTCTATTTCTGATATTTCAGGTTGGTTTTCTGCTTCTGGATACTCTTTATCTTAAGTGGAATTGCTGTAATAATATAGTTAGATTAAAATAAAAATAATTTGCTGATCAGTACAGTAAAAAAGGAGGACTACTATGCAGTACATTGATATTATAGGCATTGGAGCAATTAATTTTGATTACATATTTTTTTGTAAAAAACTAGAATATAAAAACCGAAAATNTCCAGAGTTNGGGCNAGAANANTTAAANATANCACGCGATTCTATTTATGAAGATATAGAAAAGTTAATGTATACTACAGAACATACATGCCAAATTTGTGGCTCTGCTTTTTTTGCATTAAAAACTGCTCATACAATTGCCCCTGAATTGAAATTAGCTTATGTTGGTGTTTGTGGAAGACCATCAAAAAAAGAATTAGATATCGGATTTAAAGCTAATGTTCAAGAAGAATTCTCCTTTTTTTGCAATCAAGATTGGTTGTTCTTTGATCAAGGGAATCCCGGACTATCCTTAGTTAGACTAGAAAAGGGAACTAGAAGTTGGATTGATATTGACCCAGGAGTAAATTCTAAATTAAAGGAGTATATATTAAAAAAAGAGAGACAGGAAGGTAAAAATAGCTTTGTAGATTTTTTGTCAAAGAGTAAATGGATTCATATTTCATCGCTGTCAGAATTTGAACAATTTCAATTTATTGTTCAAAAAATAAAGGAGGCTAAAAAAATCAATCCTTGTTTAAAACTCAGTGTTGATCCTGGATATGAATATACAAAAAAATACAAACTGGAATTACGTGATGTTTTTAGTATAGCTGATTATGTTTTTTTAAATAACAACGAACTAGAGAACCTTATAGGGGATACTAGTTTAAGTGAAAAAAATAAATATAAAACCCTGTCATCAATTTTTAATAATTATTGTTTATCAAATTCACAAGTTATCATTATAAAAAGTCAGTCTAAACATACATTAGCGAGTTTCCAGAAGGGAAAGTTAATTGTATCGAATTTTTGGCATAGAAAACGTAGCAAGCAGAATATTCGAAATGACACAGGGGCTGGAGATGTCTTTGCAGGAGGCTTTATATCTAGTATGTTATCAACACGTTTATTACTTCATCAGCCAACCCCAATTAGAGTAGGTGCAATAGCTGCTTTAGCTAGGATGAAGAGTCGTGAGGATCCATTTTCTGCCATAGAAAATGATACCAAAAAATACATTGATATGATAAGGAAAAATGAAAAATATAATATTAAACAAATATTTTCATTATTATTAAATAAGATAAAAAATCAATTATCAAGTTTTTTTATCGGAATAGTTACTGGAGTTATAGCTAGTTTAATTGTATGGTGGATTCAACGATTAATAGAGTGACGCTAACATTGTTTAGTATAAAAATATAGAAATTCTAAAAAAATGATTTTCATAATCTTGCAAGAGCAGAAATATACGAATTGATAGAGAACCCAGTTAATGCTTTTTATTTGAAAATTGGTGTTATATTTCGACAATGTAATATTATTAAATAAATTTAAAAGGCTTATGCTGAGTGTACAAGGATTATCTATGTACACAGAGATGATTGCCGATAAACCGAAGCAAAGATCAAATCTATACAAGTTGATGTATTAGTGTTGAACATTATCTCTTGCAAAGTGTGTCCTAATGGACACAGAGCATTAAAAAACGGAAAACAATTATACTATCAGAAAATAGTGCTGACATCAAATCGAACGTTTTGAGGCGCCCTGTACACGGAAATATGTCAACAACCAAAAGAAAACGCTGGTGGCAAAATAAAACGGAAATAGCCAAAGGAAAACACTATTGAGATTGTATCAAAATAATCGTTCTTTGGCAGAAATCCTCGTAAACACGTTGTTTGCGAGGATTATTTTTATTCACATAACGGAAAAGGACACTTTGTACCCTTACCATACCCTTATCGAGTTTTGGATTTATGGGTATGGAGGTTATTTTTATATGTTTTCTGTTAACTCTAGTTAACAAATACATTTTTTTACAAAAAGAATTAAGAAACAGTAAATAACAATATGCACAAATATTTATTTAAAAATGATTTAAAAACAACTGATTATAGTGGTTTAATGATAAATAATTAGTAATTTTATTGTGCATAGTGACAAAGTTTTATAAAATACTGTATCAGCAGTCCAAATGATATGCCTTCTGTTTGAATTATTTTGTCAAAAACGTTGAAAACATTATACATATATGATATAATATAGTAAATATCAAAAATAGGATGATGTTATGGAATCAATTTTTTTTATAGATACAGAAGTCAGTGAATCTGATAACAAGGTTTATGATTATGGAGCAGTAAATGAGAAGAATGGTAAATTACATACTCATATTTCATCAATATTTTCGGAATTTATTTCATATGCCAAATTTATTTGTGGTCACAATATAATTGACCATGATTTAAAATATATAGATATTCCTGATAAATTTATTTTTATTGATACGCTTTATCTTTCACCACTTATGTTTCCAAATAAGCCATATCATGCNCTTTTAAAAGACGACAAGCTTCAAAGTGATGAATTGAATAATCCTTTGAANGATGCTTTAAAAGCTATGGAGTTGTTTTGTGATGAAGTAAATGCTTTTAATGAGCTGGACAATGATTTAAAAAAGATATACTATACATTATTGCATGAATCTCCTTATTTTTCAGGATTTTTTCAGTATCTGGAGTTCTCTGAAAAATGCGAACTTGATGCAACAATCTCATCATATTTCTCTGGCAGAATATGTGAAAGTGTAAATTTATCGAATTTAACTTTATCCAATCCTATTGAACTTGCATACTGTCTTGCTTTTATTTCTGCAAATGAAGAACATTCATTAATACCTAAATGGGTAATGATGAATTATCCGAATGTCGATAATATTGTAAGGCATTTAAGAAGTACACCTTGTGGCGAATGTGAATATTGTAAAGAACGGTTAAACCCTACAAAATATCTGCGTAAATATTTCGGATATCCGTCTTTTCGTAAGTATAATGATGAACCCTTGCAGGAAAATGCAGTNAACGCTGCTATTTCTCATAAATCACTTCTTGCAATATTTCCGACNGGAGGAGGGAANGCATTGACATTCCAAATACCANCTCTTATGGNNAGTGNNACNGAAAAGGGATTAACAGTTGTAATTTCACCGTTACAGTCTCTTATGAAAGNCCAGGTAGATAATCTTGAAAAGAAGGGCATTGCAGATGCAGTTACAATAAATGGCTTGTTTAGTCCAATTGAAAGAGCCGAGGCGATAGAACGTGTTGAAAGTGGAATCGCATCAATANTTTATATTTCACCTGAATCTCTTCGCTCANTAACAATTGAAAGGCTGTTTCNANCCAGAAAAATCACAAGGTTTGTAATAGATGAGGCACACTGCTTTTCGGCATGGGGANAGGNTTTCCGTGTTGATTATCTGTACATTGGTGATTTTATTCGTGAATTGCAGGAAAAAAAGGGAAATGATTGTCATATACCTGTATCTTGCTTTACAGCAACTGCCAAGCAAAAAGTAATCAGTGATATTAAAGATTACTTCAATAAAAAACTTGGATTGAAACTTGAATTATTTGCAACAAATGCAACAAGGACAAATCTTTATTATAATGTGATTTATAAGGAAAATGATGATGAAAAATATGATACATTACGTATGCTTATAGAACAAAAGGATTGCCCGACTATAGTTTATGTTTCCAGAACAAAACGCACACGACAGCTTACAGAAAAGCTTACAAATGATGGTTTTAAGGCAAGGGCTTTTAACGGCAAAATGGAGAGCAGTGAAAAGCAAACTCATCAGGAAGCTTTTATTACAGCAATTCCACTTAAGATAAAGAGTATCCAGAAGCAGAAAACCAACCTGAAATATCAGAAATAGAAACCGCCGAAAAAGCATCCGGAATTACAGAATGAAGCAATTCAACGGTAT
>WFLZ01000174.1 GCA_009177225.1 Clostridia bacterium | reverse complement strand
CGTATCATAAAAAATCGTCATCTGTTTTCCCTGATACAGCATTATATCACCGACTTCTGTTGAAATATATTCATCAGATTTTGGCAAGCTTTGTGGCAGTCTGCCGACTTTTTCAAAATCGCCATAATCATTCATTTCAATCGTAAGCGGTTCAGACTTTATCAACTCAGCAAATGCCTTGGCGGAAGTATTATCTGCGAGAGTTGCTGTAAGAAGATGNCCATTAACTTCAATATTCATTTTAGTTTCAGTCTCCTTTTCCGATATTGATATATTTTCAGCAACTTCCTGCCTCATAAGGCATAAATCAAATACATTCCATTTACCGTCACCGTCAAGGNCATATGGTTTCCCGTNTAAATCTTCCTGTGTTGGTTTTGCAAGCAGAAAATCCTGCAAATNGCGAATANCCTGAATCGTAAAATCCTGATGTAAAGTATCTGAAATACTTGCAGTTTGCGGTGTAACATCGTTTTTTTCTGCTGGTTTGCCGCATCCATTGACGCCAATCACACCTGTTGCTGCGGTCAATGCGGTCAGAAACGAAAGTATCAGTCTTTTCATAGCTTCTCCTGTATATTTTAATTATTTCAGATACTCACGATAGAAACTCTCCAGTTTGTCAAATGGAATCACGTCCATACGGTCATACAAATCGGTATGAACAGCATCAGGAATTATCATCAGCTCCTTGTTATCTCCTTTAAGATTCTTGAAAGCGTCCTCGCTAAAATAACGGGAATGTGCTTTTTCTCCATGAATCACTAATACGGCACTGCGAATTTCATCGGAATACTGCAAAATCGGCATATTCATAAACGAAAGTGCAGAAGTCGTATTCCAACCGCCGTTTGAATTCAGGGAACGCTTGTGATAGCCTCGTTCAGTTTTATAATAATCATAATAATCTTTTACATAGAACGGTGCGTCCTCCGGGAGTGGATCAACTACGCCTCCGCCGAGCTGATAGCTGCCGTTTTTGTAATCTTCGATTCTCTGTCTATTCAAAGCCTTGCNTAACTCGTAACGGGCATCCGCATCCANTNCATNANAATAACCNCTCGCATTTNCACNGGTCATATCGTACATAGTGGATGCAACAGTTGCCTTGATTCGTGNANCAATAGCGGCAGCGTTAATTGCCATTCCGCCCCAGCCGCATATTCCGAGGATACCGATACGCTCAGGGTCAACATTTTCCTGTACCGAAAGGAAATCTACTGCCGCCGAAAAATCTTCTGTATTGATATCGGGAGACGCTACATATCTCGGCTGTCCGCCGCTTTCACCTGTAAAAGACGGATCAAAGGCAATAGTCAGAAATCCACGCTCTGCAAGCGTCTGTGCATACAGTCCCGATGATTGTTCCTTAACAGCACCAAATGGTCCGCATACAGCAATCGCAGGAAGTTTACCCTCTGCATTTTTCGGCTCATACAGGTCTGCCGCAAGGGTTATACCATACCTGTTGTAAAATGTGATTTTCCTATGGTTGACCTTATCGCTTTTCAGGAATGTTTTATCCCATTCTTCGGTTAAAATCAATCTCTCGTTTTCCATATTACATTACCTCCAAGGATTTTTTGAGTGTGTACGTGAAATAGTCAATGCAGTCAATCTGCTTATTGTATTCGTGAACGCTGTCGATAAGTTTCCTGCGGTAGCCGGAAAGGAATTTCTGCAATGCTGAAAACTCCTTGTTGTCCAGCATTTCCAGACATTTTGTTATTCCGTTTTTATCAAGTCCTGCATCAGTCAGGTTCTCAGTTATGACAGCGATTCTATCAGTTGCCAATGCCATTTCATCACCTCCATGTTTTCTGCAATTTTAGTATATCACAGTTTTTCAGAAATGTGAAATATCTATTTTGAATGGTATATCATTCTTTACAGGAATGACAAAATGTGATATAATAGAGTTATCAACATACGGAGGTATACTATGGAAATCAGAGTATTACGTTATTTTATGGAAATTGCAAGAGAGGAAAATATGACGAAGGCTGCGGAACGCCTGCATATCTCTCAGCCATCACTTTCAAAGGAGATCAAGAAACTGGAAGAAGAATTGGGACATACTCTGTTTATTCGTACCAATAAGAGTATGTACCTGAACGATGAGGGTATGCTCCTGCGGAAACGTGCGGAGGATATTCTTACAATGGTGGATAAGACCACTGAGGAATTCGGTTTGCTTGACAGTATTACAGGCGGTGAAATACGGATAGGCTGTGCGGAAAGTATCCTTATCAAATATCTTGCCCGTGAAATCAAAGCCTTCAAAGAAAAGTATCCCAACTTTATATTTCACATTTTCAGTGGAGATACCGAGCCTGTTGCCGAACGACTTGATCGTGGATTGCTCGACCTTGCGGTAATTGTTGAACCGCCGAATCTGTCCAAGTACAATTATCTCCCTGTACCGGAAAGCGATAAATGGGGTGTTGTCATGCGGCGTGACAGTCCTCTTGCGGAAAAAAGCGAGCTGACCTTTGACGATGTATACGGACTTCCGCTTTTTACCTCTGAACAGTCGATAAAAGTGGATTTCCCACGTTGGTGCGGTGAGAATGCAGAAAAACTGAATATTGCAGGAACGTTCAATCTGGCATTTAACGGCTCAGTGTTCGTTCGTGAGGGACTGGGTTATCTGCTCACTTT
The DNA here is from genome assembly GCA_009177225.1 of Clostridia bacterium. Classification (GTDB taxonomy): domain Bacteria; phylum Bacillota; class Clostridia; order Oscillospirales; family Ruminococcaceae; genus Ruminococcus. The sequence continues at coordinate 1,468 of WFLZ01000174.1, read as the reverse complement.
TGAACATCTGATTGACACAAGTGAGGAAAGCGGACTTTGCTTCCGACCTATCGTCCCTCTGCTTGAAACCAAGATGTATATCATATGGAAGAAGTATCAGGTTTTTTCACCTATTGCAGAGCTGTTTCTGAAGAGATTAAAAGAGGATTTCTGATAAAATTCTGTTTGCATTTCATATTTTTAAAATGTTTATTACTTTTAGTATTCTTTCCTGGGTACAATTCAGAGTTAAATTCAATCATAAAACGATAACTTCTAAAATAAAACGTTATTCCTTAAAAATAAAACGATTACCTGCTATCGTTTTATTTTACACTGCAAAAAGAAAAAAGCCACAGTGATTTTCACCTCACTGTGGCTGTTATCGTTTTATTATAAATAGAAAATGCCTTGTTTTTCGGATTTTTCACAATAAAAATGCACCCAACGATTGTATCATTCGTTAGGTGCAAATATGTCAAGCTGAAACCAAATGGCTTTTTTTGAAAGCTTCAATTTTACGTCTGTTGTGAACTGATATGTTTTTATTTGAATGGTACTTGCCATTCAACATCACATCATCTGTATTCCGAAGCTTTCATCCTGCTCCTCATTTTCGTCGCTCTGCTGATTCATAATGTTCCGGCTTTCTTTAGATATAANTTCATCAAGAGTATGNCCTTCTTTNATGCAGNCAAAANCACCGTNAACAAATTTTCCGTTATATTCTTCTGCGATATGTCTGCCGAAATGCAAGTTCACAAAATCGTCTGAACCACTTCGGATTATCCACATTAAAATCCTCTATTATAATGTTTACATCATCAGGATTTCTGCACTGAGCCGTCCGAACGCTTTTGTTATTGCTTCATTCTCACAGGGCATATACAGATATTCCGTTCTGCCTCCGTACTCTGCCCTTGCAATAAACAGCACATCTGCGTCATACAGATACGGCGGAAACACCTGACCGTCGTATTCTTCTGAAAATGGAATCCCGTTGTTTACGAAAAGCAAACCATGATCCGTACATATTCTCTTGCCAGACTGCATCAGCTTCCTACCAATCTCTGCATACTTTGGATTATCTTCATCATGGGCAGGAATACAGCCGTCACGGTTCATCAGATACTCCCTGCCGATTCTGCCCATATCGCTGACATCCTGAATCAGCGTGTATCTGCTGAGATTAAAAGTCAGATTTATGAGATCGGGAAGTTCCGTAAAAGATTCATGCTTCATTGCCTCGAAGTACCGCTTTTCCTCGCTTTCACAAAAGCTGTCGAAGCGTTTTGCAAGGTAATTAAGCTTATCCAGATTGACAAAACGGTCTTTCAGGAAACCAAGTTCTTCAGGATATTTCACTTCTATTAACGTGAGTTCGATGAAAAAAGATAGAAAAAACCGCCGAAATCTGTTATAATGAGAATAACTACAGACTCAAAAAAACAGAAAGGCGGTTTTTTCTATGGAACAAATAGCAATTTTT
>WFLZ01000228.1 GCA_009177225.1 Clostridia bacterium | reverse complement strand
CAGCGTTTTCAATGCCGTTCAGATTGCCTTCGTATCGGTAAACATAGTACTGCCGCTGTTTCACGGTCACAAGGTGAAACAACTCCCTGCACTCTGCTTCTACCAGTTTTCTGGCAAAGTCGCAAACGTTCATTTTTACGCCGTATGGATAAAGAATGCGATTCGTTTTCATCGCACCGACAGTATAAAATCCCTTGCGGATAAACGTATCCACAAGCTTTTCACAAACATACCAACTGTCACAAAGAAAGTATGAAGGTATCGGAGCAGCAGGAAGTTCCTTCGCAATTTGTTTTACAATGTCGAGCTTTGAAACTGATTTATCGTACAAGATCGTGTCATAAGGAAGCGTAATTCCATTACAAGACAGTAGCACAGCTACAGCCTGATGTCCGTAATCCTGTTTTCTTTTCAAATGAGAAAAGTGGAAACCAGCGGCTTCAATTGGGTTTTTCGCTTTCGATGAAGGAATTGTTTTAGAGCATATCGTGTCATCAGTAATGACGAAAATGGGACATCCGGATGCCTTTGATTCATAATAAATAATCTTTGTGACGTGCTGTTTCATTGACATTTCAAGTGTATCATCAATGATGGATTCATTTCTTAGAAAACGTGAAATACTGGTTCTGTGTCTGTCACTGCATCTCTCCATATCAACTGTTTTTCCATGGTATCCCGCCTGGAACATTGACTTCATAATACTTACTACATAAGGCTCAGAAACAGTTTTTACACTTTCCAGCAAATTATTTTCTGAAAGCCTCTTGCATATTTCTGCTGAATTATGTATACTTGTATTCATAGGACAGCGCTCCTTTGAGTCAATGTATGGTCACACTTACATTATAACTCTTTTTGGAGCCGCTGTCCTTATTTTTTGTGCATTTTTTCAGAATGCTCATTTATAGTATCATAAGCTAACTTCTCGTTTATCTTTTTAAAATTAGTTCAATATTATGAATTTTTTGTAAACTTTCAAGGGTGAGTTTTGACTCACAAAACTTTTTTAGTCTGCCAAATAACAGAAAATGGTGTTTTTTTGATTGTGGCAAGTTTTGTCTGTCACAAATGACTTGTAGAAAGAAAAGTATTATACTTGTAACATAGTCCGGCGGAAGCAGACGTGCTTTTCAGTTCCGTCGGAAAAAACAATCATTAACCGAAAGTTGATTGTCTGAGAATTACGCTCCGATAATCAACTGCTGTTCGTGTGACGTTTTTTCTCAGACGGAAAGAAAAAGATATGGCACAGAACGATTATTTTGACATTACGAAAGTTAGCGGAGTTACACCGGAAATCATCAAGGAGTATAAGAAACTTGTACGTCGGGAACGCTATCTTGAGGAGATTGACAGACAGCATATAGCTTGTCATTTCAGCAAAGATGAGGAAATCTATTCGGTTTTTCGCATAACTTCTACATCTCAGCACAATCCCGAAACGGAAAAGAAAATCCAGATGCTCTGCAAGGCATTGGAAATGCTCCGCACGGCTGACGAAACAAATTACAATGCTCTTATTGACTACTATTTTGCTTGCGATAAGGTATCTTACAGCATACTTGCAAAGAAATACAACGTATCAAAGCAGACTGTTTACAACAGAATCCAGAGGGCGATAATATTTCTGCGTGGTGCAATGATTAAATTAGGCGACAAAAATGATGAATAGCATAAAGTTTTTTGACTGAAATTTGTGCAGTCATACAAATTTTTCTTCTTTTTCAGTCGGATTGCCGTTTTTACTTTATTTCTACTTTTACGATCAGGCTTTTTTTTGGTATATGTATAGGGGGAGTTTTATGTATTCGCTCTCTCGGATATATTCTCCTTGCTTTCTTTTCTGATGCCGAGAGTTCTCCGTGAATATCAAGCTCATTGCTCTCGGTATCAGAAAAAGAAAAGTGATGTACTGTCAATGGGTATCATATTTTCGTGATGCTCATCGAGAATACATGGCGTATTCTAACAGTATCTTGAAAATTGAATACGAATCACTCGCTCGTTTGATTTAGTAATTAATGGTAGGGGTCAAAATTATGGAACAGATAATCGATGTTCTAACAGATTCAAGCTGTGGTACTATGTTTGCTGAATATCCGGATGTGGTTGGTGCAGACGAAATTGCCAGAATGCTTGGCGTAAGTCGCAAACAGGTTTACAAGATTTTACGAGAGGGCAGGATTGCAGTTATCCGATGCGGTAGAAGTTACAAGGCAGCCAAAGTAAGCGTGATAAAATACGTTCTGCAAGGCGCACAAACACAAGTGACTTAACAAATGCTGTATTGTGCATTCCAGATGAACTTTTACAAAGTTGGTAGATATGCTTGAAAAATCCCTTGTTTTGCGCTATAATTAAAGGGTCAACAGTAGGGGTCTGCCAGCTTTCAGTATAGAGGAGGATATTAAAATGAAAGCAAGCCTGCCCTTTAAGTACACTACACCTGTTAAAAACGGCATACATCAGGTGGTATTCGACTTCAAAGATGATAACGTCAAACGAAAGAGAAAATGGGTTTCTACTGGGTTGCCTGAAAAGTGCAGTAAAAAGGAACTCAAAGCGAAAGTAGATGAGATAATCACACAGTTCTCGGAGGACTACTATTCAGGCAAAGCCACAGAAGTAAAATCCGCAAAAGTCGAGAAAATCGCAGTAAGTGAAGCTGTTTTTAAAAATGCTGTTACAAGGACGAACGGAGAATATGAGTTTTCTGCATTTATGGACTACTGGCTCGAAACTTCCAAGCCGACTGTTGCGTACAGCACATTTGCTGGTTATAGCAAGACAGTCGGCAAAATCAAGAACTATTTTGATGAGAAGTACCCTAATCTGCTTCTTAGTGATGTTACAGGTCTTATGATTCAGCAGTTCTACAACGACATATACAACGGTGGTTTATCAGCCAATACCGTAAAGCATCACGCTAATATGCACAAGGCTTTCAAGTACGCTGTGAAAATGGATTTGATTTTGGCTAATCCTACCGAAAAAACGGAACTGCCGAAGTTGAAGAAGTATACAGCAACATTCTACAATGAAGATGAACTTTAAGAACTTTTCAAGGCTTTCAAGGGTGACAGAATGGAACTTGTAGTCTACATAGCAGCATATTACGGCTTGAGAAGAAGTGAGGTCTGCGGTCTTAAATGGAATGCAATCGACTTTGATAAAAAGACAATTACTGTCTGCCGTAAGATTATCAATGACTATGGGAACGGTAAAGAGGTAATTATCTGTGAGGAAACGTTAAAAACCGAGGCAAGCAAGAGAACACTTCCGCTGATTCCTAAAATTGAGAAGATGCTAAAGAAGAGGAAGTTTCTTGAAACTCACTACTCACATCTGCTTAAAAGCGGTTTCGATAGAACGTATGACGGTTTTGTATGCAGAGATAACTTCGGTAAGTTGATTACTCCTAACTTCATTTCTGACCACTTCAAAAACGTAATCAGAAGAAACAACCTTAGATACCTCAGATTTCACGACTTACGTCATTCTTGTGCAAGCCTTTTGGTTGCCAACGGCGTTCCTATGAAAGCGATACAGGAATGGCTCGGTCATTCGACGTTCAATGTAACAGCGAATTTTTACAGTCATCTCGACTACAACTCTAAAATTGCTTCTGCCGAAACAATTGCAAGAGTTGTAGTCGAGATGATAATGAAGAATCCGAAGAAGTTACATAAAAGTAAAAAAATAAAACAGTTATTGATTGTTCAATAACTGTTTTATCGGAATTTTTGTGCAAACTGCACATATTTTGGTGCCGCTGACCGGACTTGAACCGGTACGGATGTTACTCCGAGGGATTTTAAGTCCCTTGTGTCTGCCTATTCCACCACAGCGGCAAATAATCATCTTAAATTGACTATGTTATTATATCACAAAAATACAGATAAGTCAAGAGGTTTTAAAAAAATATATTTTTTACTTTATTATGGTATTAAATTTGTTGGAAATGTAAAAAATATGTGATATAAAGCTGAAAATCATCTGAAATGCTTATTTTGCTTGACATTGTGAAAAAAAACATATATAATTAAAGTATAAATAAACGGAGGTTATGTTATAATGAAAAGAAAATCATTTATAAAATCAGCAGGAATAATAATGGCTGTATGCGGAGTTCTTTTGTCTTCAATATCAGCATATGCCGCTACAGTTGACGATGTGGCGAGAGTTGCACGGGAATACGGCTATTCAGAAGATATGATACAGCAAGGGTACAATAATTATTATGCTGACCCTGACAAATATACTTCTGAGGACTTTGACTATGCTATCCAGCAAATCATTGAAGCAGGAGAAGATGTTTATACAACAACTCCGCAGATTACGACAACACCACCAACTACAACTACAACTGCTCCGCCTTCTTCTGACAATGGAAGCGGAAATAATCATCAGGATAATTCCAACGGAACAATCACACTTCAGATGGGAGACGGTTCAACATTTACACGAATGTCTACAAGTGATTTTATAAAACTCTCCTATGACGAAAAAATGAACTATATCCGTACATTTACACCCGAACAACAGCAGATTATTTATGATAATCTCACTCCTGAAGAACGCAGAAGTATACTAAAACAGCTTCCCGTCGAACAAAAAGCAGAATATGTGGAATCTATGGTGAAGTTTGCTGAAACATTTGATATAAATGTGAGTGTTGAAGAAATCAGCGATGACAATATTTCTCTTGCTATGAGAAACGATGAAGGTGAACTTATCGGCATGGCAAATGCAGGTACACTTGTTGAAGATACAGGTTATGACAGACGTGGAATTTTTGCGGTTTCTGCCGTACTTGTTGCGACTGCCAGTATTCTTATGGCTGTGATATACAGATATTTCAAAAGAAACGGTGAAGAAAATGAAAGATAATTCAAATAAAGGCAGTCTTGCTCTGCATATTGCAACACCGTTTATTGTGTGTTTTCTTTGCCTTGGTATCTTTCTTGTTGCTATGATAAAGCCTTATGATAAATTAAAGGTATATACAAACCTTGCTTTTATGGATGATTTTAAAATTACTCCCGACGGTACAAGAGGTCTTGTTATAAAGGAAAACGAAATTGTATCAGACTACAACGGTGAAACGAATGAAACAGGTGAATTTATACGCCCTCAGTTTGCCGAACTTTATGCGGTAATCAAAAGTGACGCTTTTGAACTTGATGTTCCTGTTTACTGGGGAAGCGACCGTGAACTTTTTGAAAGAGGAGCGTGTCAGTCGTCCGGTTCTGTACTCGTCGGAGAGAACGGAAACACCGTTATAAGTGCACACGAAGATACTTTTTTCTCGGAACTCAATAAGCTTGAAATCGGTGATATCATAACAATCAATACGAATTACGGACAATTCACATATAAAGTAAAGGAACTTATCGAGTTCACAAAGGACAATAATAAATATGTCATTCCGTCCGAAGAAACAAAGCTCACACTTTACACCTGCAAAAAGAACGTGCTTGGTTCATCTGATGAACGAATAGGGGTAATCTGCGAACTTACAGAGAAAAATTTCTATTCTGAGGAGGTTCAGTAACATGAAAAAATTCAGCACTTACCTCCCTTCTCTGATTATTTCAGTAATACTTGTTTTCATGATTATCGGTTCTGCTATTATGGTGATTGTTGATATAAATGTAACAGCAGAAAAAAGTATTGCACTTTCAGAAGAAAATAACATCTGTTCATCTGTTCATAGTGAACTTGAAAAATATTTCACTGATCAGTACAACACCACAGGTGTTCCGTCTCAGACGTATATGGACGCTCTTGACGAAAATTATCTTAAAAGCGTAATCAATTTATATACAGAATCTCTGTTCAGTTCTCTTGAATCAGGAAATCCGGTGACTGTTGAAGTTCCGAAAAATCAAAGTCTGGAAAGTAATATAGAAAAATTTTTCAGTAGCTATGCTGAAAATTTCGGTTACGAAAAGGACAAGACTTATGAAAAAAAATTACAGGAAACTATTGACAGTTCATATCGTGTTATTGAAAATCACTGCGACGTTTATAAATATTCCTCATTGAAGAAACACGGCGTGCTGACTAAAATTTCAAAAATCTATGGTCACATAAACACAATTACCGTCGCCTGTATAGCGGTTTCGGTATTTTTGATACTACTTCTTCTGCTGATAAACCGAAAAAATATATCTGTATGTNTTTACTGGATTNGAATTTCTTCATTAATCGNCNGAATTTTTNGTACTGTANCANGTATTTACCTTATTTCTNCCNGATACTTTGACGCATTTGTAATTAAACAACCACAAGTTTTCAACGCCTTTACAAGTGCTATGTACGGACTTACAAGGTCATTCATGGCTGTAAACATTGCAATATTATCAATAGGAATCTG
>WFLZ01000049.1 GCA_009177225.1 Clostridia bacterium | reverse complement strand
TTCTTCATATGTATGTCCTTCTTTTTGATATGCTACTGCTGTTTCTCTTAAATCTTTACTTTTACTCATATTTTTATTATATCNCTTNTGTGTTCGNTTGTAAAGTGGATTGACTATAANGGGAAAATNGTCGGAACAAGCGGAGTTTCCATANTTGAAAAGNNACCATATTTNAGTTNTNCGACTGGTAAAATAGCCTTACTTTCAAGTATGTTTACTGACAAATCTTACAGAAGAAAAGGCATTGCAACTGCCCTACTTTCAAGGATTGTAAATGAAGCAAAAGAACAAAAATGCGGAACTATTCAGATTACTGCATCAGATACTGGTGTACTTTTATACAGTAATTTCGGATTTACAAAAAACAACAACTTCATGCAATATAAACTATAAAAGGAGATTTCAATGTTTGAAGATGTTTTTCAGGGTATAATGTTTATATTATTCGGCGTTGGTATATTTGCATTTGGTATCATAACAACACGTCAGAAAATGTGTGGTTATGATTTTTATGACGGCAAAGTAACTTCTGTTAATCCCGAAACAAGAGACATAACCGTGACTTACAAGGCAGATGAGATATTTTATTCCGCAAGTCATCATATTTTTGAAGTCGATACTATGCCTGAAGTTGATTTAAAAGTGCGTGTTATGACGTATGCCGGAAATCCTCAGAAAGTATTTACTGTCCTTTTTCAAAGGGAAATGGGCAGGGGGACAAGCGGTAAACATAAATATATTGACAACAATAGTTCCAAAAACCACAGGCATATGATTTTATGCAGTATATTATTTATAGTCGGTGGAATAGCTATGCTGTTGGACGGTCTGAATATAATATAAAATGTTTATATTATTCGGCATTGGTATGTTTGCTTTTGGTATTATCACAACACGTCAGAAAATTGGCAGAAGTACAAGCGATAAATATATTGACAACAACAGTTCCAAAAACCGCCGGAATATGATTTTATGCAGTATATCAGGTTAAAATAATAACTGATTTTCGACTTTGGAAAGGATATTCANNATGGATNGTTACGTAANATTAGGANGGTTTTATCTTATAATGGGTCTAATATTGCTCTTTATATTAATATATTTTTGGATTCGGGATGCAATCCGTGGAGTCAAATCAGTTAATGGAATAGTGATTGGTAAAGACCCAGATACTCATGATGTTCATATAAGATATAAAATAAAGGCTAATACTTATCATGAAGTGTCTTGTCCAAGATACAGATACAGTTCTTATTTTATGCTCGGTCCACCTGATGTTGGTTTGAAAATTGTTCTGAAGGTAAGGAAAGATGAGCCTTATAAAGTAGTATCAATACATCTTACACTTCAAACAAAACTGACTTCATTTTCAAAGGATGGTATTTATTCCAACAACTACATATGGAAAGTACCGTTAATTTTATTGTCATTAAGTGCATTTTTTATTACAATTGGTGTTGTGTTTATTACAGGTATTCTCTGAAATTATAATTGCACTTAATATGTATTTCTATATTGAACGCAAATTAAGGGCAATATAACAGACTTCCTTTGAAACTCAGCCATGAAANGTNTGTTTACATCTNGAAATTTCAAAATTCCATATCANCCAGTGTTATTAGTTTCCAAGGCTGTCTATTATTTATAGNCGGTNGAATAGCTATGCTGTTGGACGGTCTGAATATAATATAAAAAGGACAGCATATAGCCGTCCTTTTTATTATGCGTGTACTTTTGCAACAGCGTTTTTTCTGACAAAAATCTTCTTGAAAACCGTTCTCACAAAAGGCTGTATAAAGAAAAGCTGTGAGAAAAAAGCAAACGGGAAATTGTAACATACCAGTTTAAGCCAGTTTGCAAGAAGTGTGAACACGTTGAAATCTGACATTCCGTAAGGATAATAGAGTATTGCCGCTATGAAACTCATTGCCGGACACATAATTCCTACTGTTGCACATATAATTGCTGTTTCAAACATAACGGGGTGAGTTTCTGCCGGATTGAATACTTTACAGGCAAGCTTGAATGACAACGGACTGCCCACAAGTATTTCCAGACCGTAAGCAAGTACAAATTCTATAAGTACAACCGCCCATATCGGAACATTTTTTCCGAAAACTGCAATTCCACCCATAGCGTTTATGGCTGAAATAACGCTTGATTCGCCCGTTATGTTCATGAACATACTGCCATTTATTACATAAAGGCTGTAGAAAACATAGGCGTGTACCGTAATAATAACGGTAATAAGTGCGAACATCATTCGCTGAAACTGATTCTGTGGCATAAAAAACCTCCTGATTTCCGAAAATTACGCAAAAAAATAACACGTATTCCAATGGGTACACTCTGAGCGGAAAACGTTCCGTAATCAGATTTACATACCTATCGGTAAAACGTGTGTCGTTTGCGTTAATTTTCTATATATTTTTTTAATATTATATCATATTTTTCGAAACTTGTCAAACGGAAATTTTTTTAAAATTCTATTGACAAACACATAAAAAAAGCGTACAATTTAACCATATCAAAAAAGAAAGGACGTTTTTTATTATGCGTTATACTTACAAAACAAAAATTGTCTGTTCAAAGGAAATAAACTTTGATATCGACGGTGATGTAATAACAAACATATCATTTGTCGGCGGCTGCAACGGTAATCTAAAAGCAATTTCCAAACTTGTTGACGGCTGGACTGTCGAACAGATTGAAGAAAAAGTCAAGGGAAATACCTGTGGTATGCGTCCCACATCGTGTGCTGACCAGCTTTGCATTGCTGTACGTGAGGCTTACGAGACACAGAAAAACGCCTGATTTACAAAAAAGCCGGATTGCTCCGGCTTTTTCTATTAAAATACATTACAAATTAGAATATTCAGAATCAATCCCAGAAAAATATATCTGTCATAGTCTCTAATCCGTACTCTGAAAGTAAATGCTTTATACCGTCTTCAACTTCGTCACGGGTAAAATCATTGCTTTCAAGATACTCATCATCTTTTTCATTAAGATATGAGTAGAATACAATTCCAGCTAAAAGATTGTTCAGTGTTCTGTTTTCTATAAGTTCAGAAAGTACATTTTCAGCTTCATTAATATTTCCGCTGTCTATTTTTCTTAACAAATCATCTGCTGTTTCTCTGGTTTCCATATTCTGTATTAATGATGAAGATATAGTTTCAGAATCAATGTTAAATAATACTTTAACAAGTACCTTTAATATTTGCTGAATCTGACGCATAATATAATCCTGTTCAAACATAAGACTCCTCCTTTCTGCAAAGTATATTTGCAGAAAAGATTTAATTATTCATTCGCACTTTATAGTCTACAATCGTGTTTCTTTTTTTATAGGATTCCTGATGATTTTCATAAAAGCAGAATATATTACAAAAAGAAACACGGAAAATCAGTCCCTCAATCTGAACAACTATTAAGCGTACAAATATAATAACAGGCAGAAACAGCCATTTCAGTAATATAATTTTTCTGGGTATCATATTCATAAATATCAGTCCACCAAATTCTAATTTATATTATTGTTGAATTATAACACATAACGTCTAAAAAGTCAACTGGATTTCAATAAAAAACAATGAAAGCTAAATTACTTCGGCTCTTTTCGTTATTAAAATATACTATAAATCAGAAGTTATCGTCTTGACAAACTATGATTTGATTGCCTTTTATTAAGTAAATGAAAGAAATGACAATCATTATACCTACAACAATGAAATATATATAGTTATCCCAAATGATAAAGAACTTTGTTTCATTCCATTCTGCAACAAAGTTTGTAGCATTTGCAAAAACATCGTAAACAAAATGCATTAACATAGGAATTATTATATTGCCACTATAGAGATAAATTATGGCATACCAAACCCCCATCATTCCTACAGTAAAAAATCTATATAATGCAAATGAAAAGTCATTACAACCAATTATGTGTGCTAACCCAAATACAAGACCACTTAATAATGCATATTTTAATGTATCCTTGTATGCTGGTTCTTTTTTAGAAAAATATCTTTCCAACAAAAAGGCTCTACAAGTAAGTTCTTCCATAAATCCTGTAGTAATCTGCTGAAAGAACAAACAAGAAACTACAATCAAAATTGATGTATCAACAAATGATTTAGCCCCAACCAATAAATAAATGATGTAATATATACATATCAGAAACAAACCACTACCCGCCATTAAGCCTTTTTTGAAATTTTTAAATTAAATACATTTANCATTTTNTGCTTTCTNNTGANTTTAACAAAAACAAATNNCTGTATNACACNAAATATAAATCGCTCTGTACTGCTTACNATGTACNANTNCCNATTATCANAATATTCAAATATAANCTTATCAACTACCAAAAACANTCCCAAGAATAATACACTTAATAGAACACCGATATTTTTTCTTATTATAGTTAACATTACATTCCTCACCCTAATTTCTTTCCAAATTCATATTTGTCGCTCGTTTAAACTACAATTTATATTATTGTTTAATTATAACACATCACGCATAAAAAATCAACCAGATTTCAATGAAAAAACAATGAAAGCCGGATTGCTCCGGCTTTTTTGTTATTAAAATATACTATAAATCAGAATCTGATGCTATTTGTTATATTCGAGTTCAGTGGGAAGATTATTCCAAAGCTCTGTCCTTGTCTTGTTTTTTCTCAGTTTTTCTAATATCTTTATATCAGGGTCAGGATATACTATAAAGTTATCCACTTCTCCCATTTTCGAACGTATCGGAAATGCAAGCTGTTCCGTTTCTATTGAAAACTGTGCGTTCACGCCTGTTTTATTTCCTCTTGCATCAAGTCTTATTCATTTTTTATAGTCTTTAATATATACACCATTTAGTCCATGATAAATTAGGACAGAAGCTGTGTTATCATCTAAAATCAGCTTTTGATAACAAAATCCTGCCGGAACAGATTTGCAACGTAATAAAGCTGCCAACAAGTGAGATTTAGCAAAGCAAATTCCATGACCTGCTTTCAGCACTTCTGAAGCAGTATATGTAATTATATCTTCATTTATATCTGCCGAATGTGAAATATTATCTCTAACAAATTCATAGGCTATTTTAATGAAATCGAACTCATTATTTGCCTTTTTGAATAATGTATCAGCCAGTTCTGCAATGGATTCATTGTCATAATCAATTACATTATCATGTTTTAAATATTCATCAATTTTATTCAAGTGTAAAACTATATTCATTTTTGCCTCCATTAAATTCTGATTTATATTATTATTCAAATTATAGCACATCACACATGAAATATCAACCAGATTTCAATAAAAAACAATGAAAGTCGGATTGCTCCAGTTCTAATCGTACAAACTGCAATTAATACTATAGTTACTACAATATGCTAACTATGTCAGACGGGATTTTATTTCGTATTTGACTTTTTCAAGGTCACTGCACGACAACAAGGGTATTAGATTATTTATTTCTTGAATGCTCTTGTCCCACCAGCGAAACTCAAGCATAAGATTTATTAATTCGTCGTCAAAACGCTTACGGATTGCACGGGCAGGATTTCCGACAACTATCGTATAAGGCGGTACGTCGCTTCCGACGACACTGTTCATGCCGATAATTGCACCATCACCAATATGCACACCTGCCAGAATAGTGGCATTCTGTCCTATCCATACATCATTACCAACTATTGTATCGCCTTTCAGTGGCATTTCTGAAAGTGGTGGCACACTCTNCTCCCAGCNCTCCATAATATAAAACGGATNTGTNGAAACTGCATTCATCTGATGNTTNGCACCGTTCATTANANATTCAACTCCCGACGCTATNTGACAGAANTTTCCGATTATAAGCTTATCACCGTTGAAATCATAATGGTGCGTAACGTGCTTTTCAAAGTCAGTATCACTGAAATATGTAAAGTCACCGACGATTATATTAGGATTTTTTATTGTAGGTTTTACATAAGTTACTGTGTCACAATTTGGTACGGGAAAAATTTTGTCCGGATTAGGTGTTATTCCGTTTTTCATTTGCTCAATCCCTTTCTTTAAATATAATATTGCCGTTTTCGTCTATGTCTGGAACAGGCGAATTATAGTAAATCTTGTNATATNTAATAAATCTTCCATGTTCACTGTTTAATTTCTGCCATTGTTCACGAGTATCACCATAATAAACTTTTAAATTATCTGTTCCGAAAAAATTAAAAACTTTCAGCGAAATCAATTCCAAAGTTGATGGAAGATATATTTTTTCAATATTTTTACAANCCGCANAGNNATACTNATATATATGNGTAANNCCTTCGGAAATAACAATATTTTTGAGTTTGGCACAGGTAAAAGCATCTGGGGCAATATTTTTCACGCCCGACGGAATTATATAACTTTCGTCTTTCTTTTTCTGCATATATATGTAAAGTTCTGTACCGTCACCTGAAAAAAGCACATCATCAACCAATGCAAAATACTTGTTGTCTGCATTTATTGTAATCCTGTCACCAATTCTGTCATTAAAATCCTCAATGTCACCAAACCCCTTTACATCAATACCGTTTATCTTGTCAGGAATTATGAAATTATCTGTTTTACCCTCTATATATTCAAGAAAATAACCTTGTTCGTCCTCGTCATATTCATAATATACCTTTGCGTTATCGACCGTGTAATAGTTTGACTTTACTGCATAAAATCCGCTCTGCATATATGAGTGCCAGAAGATTTCCGACGTTTCAAAGCCTGTTTTTTTGAGCAGTTCAAGGTGTTCAGAAATATTCAGCGGAAAATATTCTGTGTTGTATCTTTCTGAATGTGAAACAACTTCTTCATTTGTACGTCCTGCATTTATTCCGTAATTCTCAACTCTTTTAAGAACAATATTTTTACTGGTTTCGGAAAATGGTGCTGTATTTTCCGTATATATGAATATACCGCCGGATTTCAGTGCCTTGAAACAGTTCATAACCGCACGTTCACGCATTTCACGGTTGAAATAATGGTGAGACTGTATAGCAACTATAACATCAAACTTTTCCGTGTAGTCAAGATTTTCAGAACCGATACACCTGAAAATACAATTTTTGTCACGGAGTTTATTACTTGCGTCAGACAACATTTTTTCAGACGGGTCACATAATACCATTTCAGATATATTCAGTTCTTCATAAGCCATGACCGCAAATGTACCGCTTCCACACCCTGTATCAAGTATACTGAACGGCATTTTATATTTTTCGCCCTGAGCGTAATGTGTATGTATAATGTCGAAAATTTGTTTATATATTTCGTCATAGTATGGTATTACTTTACGAACGTTGTCGTCGTACTGACTTACATTGAACGCTGATTTATTATCCATAAGTGATATCCGCTAATCCTTTCTCTTTTCATAGTCTCCATACCAACGGCTTGTTTTTGGTTGATATGGTTAAATCGGAATATCTGTATATCTTAAAAGAGCCATTATAAGTGCGAGTTTTGGTATGATATACATATTTTTTGTACCTTGATTAAAAATCAGAGAAGTTACTTCGTTCTTTTCGATTGCATTATTAATTACATCGCAGATATATGCAGACATACACTTCGGCTGGTACATACTTCCGACGGGAGTAACGGTTTTACTGTTTTTAAAGTGCTTTCTGTCCGTAAAATAGAGCATTGCTTTTTCTCCATCATTCATAATGCAAGCCTGATTGAAATAATCCTTGTTTTTCGGATTTTCCACACCAAGTATCAGTATTTCAAGTTCCTGCGAGTAACCCTCTACAAGAACTTTCAGAAATTCATGAGTAGTGGCTGGTGTTTGTTTTTTATTTGTGATACGGTCTAATTTTTTCCAGAATTGTTCATTTATCATATTAATTCTCCTGACTTTAATTTTGACTTCTGATACATCAATCTCTCTGTTCATCAGCTTTGGAAAAAATGCGTCACGAACAAAAGAAAGATGTTGATTTTCTGCTATATGATTGTAATGGTATAACGCTATTTTGAATATCAGAATAGTGTTTGTGTTTAAGAATATAACCCTGATTTGTACTGAATCATTTCAACGAGCTTTGCAAAAGGTATCTGTACAAACACAAGATAATTTCATTTTATTATATCATGACTTGTACAATATGTCAATCAACTGTCAGACTTTTTCCATATTATGTGCTGATAATAATTTTATCAGGATTTATGCAGAATATCCATACTTTTAAGCGAACGCAGTCAAAGAAAATAATGACTGAATGTCATCTGAAAAAAATATTGACAAATCAGGCAGACCATGATAAAATAAAGATATCATTACAAGTTAAGATAAAAGGAGTACAATAACATGAAAAATAAAATATTATTCGGTCTGAGTTTTCTTTGGTCGGGATTTGTTGCCTTTACACTGCCTGTGTGTATGGGTTGGATATATATGGACATTACCGGACATTCAAAGGGTTACGACTACAATTTAGGCGACGAAAAAAGTATATCAATACTTATGGGAATTGTAGAGCTGATTATATGGCTTTTATTTGCAGTACCATCCAATATTTATCTTTTCAGAAAAATAAACAGAAAGATAAATGTTTTTGTTGTGCTGACTGCTTTTGCCGGACTATTTGTATTGTGCGTGAATCTTATCGGAGGCTGGACAGAGTTCGGAAGATGTTTCAACATAGGAGGCATGAAATATTAATACATACGAAATATCAAATCTTTTCGGAATTGAGGATATATTGAAAATATCGCCTGTAAACACAGGTCACATAAACCGCACATATCTTGTTGAGAACAGAACAGGGAAATATATATTGCAGTCGTTGAACGGGAATGTTTTCAGAAATCCCTGTGCAGTAATGGACAACATAGAAAAAATTGAAAAGGCGTTTTCAGAATCGGACGAAAAAATAATAACAGTTCCGCATTATCTCACGGCGAACGGTAAAAAGTATATCGAATCTGACGGCGAAGTGTGGCGTTTGTATGATTATACCGAACAGTCTGAATTTCCCGAAAACTGTGATTATCTTACGGGGTACGCTTTCGGAAATTTCATAAATATACTGAACAACACAGATTTAAAACTTGAAACGACTATAGAAAAATTCCATGATTTTGACAGATATTATGACCGTTTCATAAATCTTGACGGAAAAACTGACCCTGATATTATAAAACGTCTTGACCGTCTGAAAAAAACGCTGTCACAGGTATTTACGCCTGATTTTCTGGTGAGAAACGTCCACAATGACGCAAAGACTGATAATATTGTTTTCGGGGAAAAGATAACTATAATAGACCTTGATACGTCAATGAGTGGATTTGTGGCGGTTGACTACGGTGATATGATACGTTCGGGTGGAATTAAGGCTATAGAAAGTATAACACATGGTTTTGCAGACGGTCTTAATGGTATGCTTACAATTCAAGAAATAAATTCACTGTATTATGGTATACTTTATGTTATCGGGGAACTTGCATTGCGTTATCTTTATGACTGGTTGAGCGGTGACAGGTATTTTGTAACCAAAACCCCCCAACAGTGCTATAAACGTGCAGAAGAACTTATGTTACAACTTGATTACTTTGAAAAGAATTTCGACAGCATAAAGAAGATTATAAATAAAGCTTTCTGATTTATGTGAAATATTACAGATTCTATTGACTTTTTTTGTTTTTGATGATAAAATATACTTAATTAAAGATGCGTTTTAAAATTTACGCATCAGGAGAGGGGAAATTATTATGAGCAAATTAAAAACTGTAACAGCATTTGTATCAGCCGCAGTGCTTGCTGTTTCTGCTGTTCCGGCATCTTTCATGTCTGTAGAGAATACGCTGACAGCCGCTGCTGTTGATGACTGTAATGACGACTGGCTTCATGCAGAGGGAAGCCGTCTTTATGACATGAATGGTAATGAAGTCTGGTTAACAGGTGCTAACTGGTTTGGTCTTAACTGTATCGAATATTCACCGCACTATCTCTATGCAGGTGATATTGACGATATGCTTTCAGAGGTTGCCGACAGAGGTATCAATGTTATCCGTTTTCCTATTTCAACAGAGCTTATACTTTCATGGATGAACGGTACTCCCTATCAGATAAGTGCCGGCGGTATGCAGGCTGTTTATAATCCTCCTGTAGACCAGGACGACGGAAACGGCGGTGTTGTCAAGGCTGGTACTTACGGAAATCTGAATAAGGATTTTGTTGAAGCTGACGGCAAAACCCTTATCACAAGCGACAGAGGATTTGATATAATCCTTGACAAGTGCAAACAGCACGGCATAAAGGCATTTATTGATATTCACAGTCCTCATGCCGATAACTCGGGTCACAACTACAACCTTTGGTACGGCAAGGAAACAGCTGACGGTACTATGGTTACAACTGACTTGTGGATTGATTCGCTTGTCTGGGTTGCTGAAAAATACAAGAATAACGATACGCTTTTAGGTTACGACCTTAAAAATGAACCGCACGGAAAAGGTCAGGAGGGCAAAAATGCTGCTAAATGGGACGGCTCAACAGATGAAAATAACTGGGCTTATGCCGCTACAAAGTGTGCTGACGCTATACTTGACGTTAACCCTAATGCGCTTATTTTCATTGAGGGCGTTGAACAGTCTTTAAGCGGTGCTATGCCCGGCGACTACTGGGGAATAGAGGACAGACGTGATAATTCTCCATATATCGGTGCATGGTGGGGCGGTAACTTCAGAGGTGCAAGAGAGTACCCGATTACCCCAAAACACGGCACAAGTCAGATAGTTTATTCTCCTCATGATTACGGACCGTCGGTTTGGCCACAGGACTGGTTTAAAAAGGACTTCACAACACAGACACTTCTTGATGACTACTGGTACGAAACATGGGCATACATCAATGCCGAGGATATCGCTCCTGAACTCATCGGCGAATGGGGCGGTCATATGGACGGTGCAGAAAATCAGAAGTGGATGGAACTTCTCCGTGATTACATGATTGAACATCATATCAATCATACTTTCTGGTGTCTGAATACAAACTCAGGCGATACCGGCGGTCTCTGGGCAAATATCTCCTGCGGTCAGCAGCAGGGTTCAACGCAGATTACATGGGAAGAAGAAAAGTACGCACTTATGGAAAAATCACTTTGGCAGACTCAGAAAACCGGTAAGTATATAGGTCTTGACCATCAGAGACCTCTCGGCAGCAACGGTACAGGTATTTCACTTAATGAGTTCTACACAAACTATGCTTCTACAGAGGGAAGCAACCTTGACGGTGGTACTATCGTAAAGGACGGAAAACCTGTTCATGTGGATTCGTCGGGAACTACTACAACTGCAAAACCCTCCGGCAGTTCAGGTACAACAACTACTACTACAACTACATCTTCTCCCATTACAACAGGCGGTTCAGCTAAGTACGGTGATGCAAATGAAGATGGTACGGTGAACATTTCTGATGCTGTACTTATTATGCAGGCAATAGCAAATCCGGAGGAGTTCAAGCTGACAGAACAGGGCAAGGTGAACGGTGACGTTTACGGTGCAGGAGACGGCATTACAAATAGTGACGCTCTTATTATCCAGTATGTTGAAGTTAAAACTCTTAAAGATTCAGACCTTCCTGTTGGAGCAGATTTTGTGTTCCCCGATTAAATAAAATCATTAAAAAAACTGTCGGACATACAATCCGGCAGTTTTTTTATTATTTTGACAAATCTTCAATTATTTTTTCCAAAATCGGGAAATCCCTGTCATAAGTTTCCTGCATATCCTTTTCATCGGAATAAAGCAGATTACAGGGTTTTCTTATTCCTATATACAAGTCACCGGTAACGTATTCGGGGTCTATGCCGATACGTTCTGCAAATTTGGTATTTTTCAGAAAAAATCCATAATTTCTGACCTGAACATTGTCGGGATAAATTTCAGAGAGGTTGACAAGAGTATTTTCAGGGTCAAGCACCGGATTGATATTTGAACCGCCTACGACTATAACAGCTTCCGCAGACTGCATTTCAGTAGTGAGTTTAGTTTCGTTTCCGTTTTGATAATTGGTATATGAATTGTCAGAATAGGGGATATAATACGTCGAAACGTGGATTTCACCGTTTCCGTTGAAATCTTCCGCAAAGCCTTCAAGATACGTTTCAAACTGTGCAGAATTTCCGATAGCTTCATTATCGCATAGAACAAGTACAATCATGTCGGGATTAGGACGCATAAGCAGGGTATATGTCAGATATCCAGCGAGTGCCACAAAGAATACTGCAAGAGAAAGCCACCATTTGTTATGATAGAAAAAATTTGTGATTTTTTTCCATAAGGAAAGTTTTATTTCTTCCGGTTGTTCTTCGTGAATGGTTTCGCTTTCCTCAATAACACCCTGTTTCAGACGCATTAATTCTATACGTTCTTCACGGATTTTTCTGTCATATTCCTCCTGCTTTTTCCGCTTACGCATTTCAATCTGTTTCTGCATTTCAATCTGCTGTTGTTCAAGTTCAGCTTTTCGCTGTTCCTGTATTTCACGGGCAGACTGGAAAACACTTTTGTTTATGTCAAGTTTTTCGTCATTGTCATGAGAGGAAACATTTTTATTATCTTTTTTCATATACCCTCCGTCAGTATATAAACGCAAGGGCGGATTTTTATCCGCCCTGTATGTGTTTTATTCTTCTTCCTTGACCGGTCTGCCACTGTTTGCAGGGATTGGTTTCATAGTAGGGAAAAGAAGTACGTCTCTTATGGAAGCACTGTCTGTGAGGAGCATAACAAGTCTGTCAAGACCGAATCCAAGACCGCCTGTAGGAGGGAGTCCGTATTCAAGAGCAGTAACAAAGTCCTCGTCAACTTCTGCATTAGCACCCTGCGATCTCTTTGCCTCAACCTGCTTTACAAAACGCTCTTTCTGGTCAACAGGGTCATTGAGTTCTGAAAATGCGTTACCCATTTCACGACAGTAAATGAAGTATTCAAAACGTTCAGTGAATGCAGGGTCTGAAGGCTTTCTCTTTGCAAGCGGAGAGTTTTCCACAGGATAGTCATATATAATAGTAGGCTGAATGAGCTTGTCCTCAACGAATGCGTCAAAGAATGCAATAAGAACATGACCCTTTGTAGCGTTTTCACCCTCATCAACTTCAACGCCCTTTTCCTTTGCACAGGCACGTGCGGCTTCGTCGTCTGCCCAGTCGTTGTAGTCAACACCTGCATACTTCTTTACAGCTTCAATCATGGTAAGACGTTCCCACGGCTTGCCGAGGTCAATTTCTATACCCTGATAAGTAATCTTTGAAGTTCCGCAGACATTTTCTGCAATTGTCCTGTACATATTTTCAATCAAGTCCATCATGCCGATGTAGTCGGTATAAGCCTGATACATTTCAACAGAAGTAAATTCAGGGTTATGTGAAGTGTCCATACCTTCGTTACGGAAAATACGTCCTACTTCGTAAACCTTTTCAAAACCGCCGACGATAAGTCTCTTGAGATAAAGTTCTGTTTCAATTCTGAGGTACATAGGAATATCAAGTGTGTTATGATGAGTTACAAAAGGTCTTGCTGCCGCACCGATTTCAAGAGTATGAAGAACAGGTGTATCAACTTCAATATAGCCAAGACTGTCGAGATAATTGCGAACTTCACGGATAATCATACTTCTCTTTACAAAAGTATCTTTAACGTCAGGGTTTACAATAAGGTCAACATAACGCTGTCTGTATCTCATATCCTGGTCTTTGAGGCCGTGCCACTTTTCAGGGAGGGGGAGCAGGGACTTTGCAAGCAGAGTTACTTTATGTGCATGGATTGATATTTCACCCATACGTGTTCTGAAAACAAAGCCTTCAACGCCGATTATATCGCCGATATCCCACTTNNTGNNCTCTTTANATTCTTCCTTGCCGATATCGTTCTGACGGACATAGACCTGTANTCTGTCNGAGCCGTCACGAATATCNATAAAATTAGCCTTGCNCATGTTTCTCCAGCTCATTATACGACCTGCAAGACGGAAATCAACCGCCTTGATTTCTTCAAGACCCTCTTTTACTTTTTCCTCGTCACCGTCTGCCTCACTGATAATGCGGGCTTCGTCGGTTTCATACTTTGCCTTTAATTCAGCAGCCTTTGCATTGACATCATACTTTGTCACTGTAAAAGGGTCTGCGTTACGGTTTTTAAGTTCAGCAAGCTTTTCGAGCCTTACTTTCTTTAAAATATTTATATCCTGTTCCTGTTCTTCTTCCGGAGTGGGATTTGCCTGATTTTCATTCATTATAAAAATACGTTCCTTTCTGTCTGTNNTATTACTTTNATATTTCTACNACTTCAAANCGAAGNTCTCCTGCCNGAGCTTCCACAATAAATATCTNTCCTACTTTTTTCTTCATAGCAGCCTTGCNTATCGNGGATTNNTCGGAAATCTTTCCTTCTCTTACATTGGCATGATTAGTTCCGACAATTGTAAAAGTTTCAACTTTTCCGGTGTCAAGGCGTTTTATTGTGATTTTTGAACTCATGCCGACTTCGTCAGTTGACGCATTTTCAATGATTTCGGCATTATCTATAGTATACTGAAGTTCTGCAATCTGGGCTTCAAGGATAGCCTGTTCATTTTTAGCTTCATCGTATTCAGCGTTTTCGGAAAGGTCTCCGTATGAACGTGCCACTTTCAGTCTTTCGGCAACTTCTTTACGTTTGTTGATTTTAAGGTCATCAAGTTCTGCAACAAGTTTGTTGTAGCTTTCACGGGACATTTTTTTTACTGCCATATAATTGCACTCCTTAATAAAATAATTTATCCGCAGATGCGTTACATACTATTATAATATATAAGCACGGAATTGTCAAGCAAATTATTTCTTCTGTTTTTTTATGAATTTTATTTTTATACGGCGTTTTCTTCAGTTTTAGAAAGTTCGGAAAGCAGTTCAAGCCGTCCCATGAGTTTAAGCTGTTCTTCTTCGGAAATCGTTCTGAAAAGCCGCAGAAGTTCGTTTTCTCTTGCATTTATAAGCTGAATGCTGTTATTCTTCGGAATATCAGCTTGTGTATTTTCACCATTAGTAAGGTATTCCATTGAAACATTGAGACGCTTGCTTATCATACTCAGTGCCTTGGGATTTATATTCCCTTTTTTCCATGCTGTCATTACACTCCTGCTCAGTCCGCACATATCAATCAGTTCTGAGACAGTTGTATTTTTTATAATACATTGTTCTAATATACGGTTGAATACTTCGTCATAGCTCTTGGACGGCTTTAGTTTTTTTGCCATAAATTGTACACCTCACACAAAATTCTAAAATCAGAATTATGCAACTGTACAAAATCCCTATTTTAGCATTAAAAATCATTGACAAATTCTAATTTTAGATTTATAATATTCGTGATGAATATTTCAGGACATAGTTATGCTTATAATATTCTATCACAACCAAATCAAAAAGTAAACAGAAAGGAATGATTTTTTTATGCTTGGAAGAAAAATTAAAAACAGACGTGAAGAACTCGGACTTACTCAGCCCGAACTTGCGGAAATCTCAAAGCTTTCTCAGGGGTACATATCCAGAATAGAAAGCGGAAAATTTATTCCTAAAGCAAGTACACTCATAGTTATTGCGGCATCTTTGAAAATATCATATCACGAACTTATGATTTGAATGACTAAAACAGTATATCAATGAAAGGATAGAATAATGAATGGACTTGATGAACTCGCACACAATATACTTGATAACGGACGACTTATTACTGTTTATCAATCTGTAAACTCTGAAAACAAAGATGTCAGTGCTTTTGAAGTGTCCTTTGACGAAAATGTTCTGCTTTTGATTTTTGACGACAAAAACAGATGTACAGGAATAATCCTTAAATAATATGAAAATCCCGCATCTTTGAAGATACGGGATTTTTTATCTGTATATGAGTTTTGTTTGTTCGGGAAAGATTTTAAAATGGTTGGGAAGTGAAACACTTTTAAGATTACAGCAACCTGAAAAAGCTTTGCCACCTATATGTTTCACACTGTCAGGAATTGTGATGTCTGTAAGACTTATACAATTATAAAATGCTTTATCGCCTATAATGGTGACATTATTGGGAATTGTGACATTGTTAAGACTGCAACAACACTCAAAAGCATGATTTTCTATATTGACTACACTGTCAGGTATTGTTATATTGTTAAGCCTTACACACCACTCGAAAGCTCTGTTTCCTATAGTAGTTACGCCATTGGGAATGGTATAATTTCCTGACTTGTCTCTCAAACAAAATATAAGTACTTTTTTATCTTTGCTGAAAAGAACACCATTTACATCACAGTACGTTTTATTATCATTGTTTACTTTTATTTCTGTAAGGCTATTGCACCATTCAAAAGCGTGGTTTTCTATGTTAGTTGTGTTTGCAGGGATTATGATGCTTGTCAGTCTTATGCACCACTTAAAAGCTCTGCTGGCTATAGTAGTTACGCTGTCAGGAATAATATACTTTCCTGATTTACCATTTGGGCATAATATGAGTTTTTTTTTATCTTTGCTGAAAAGAACACCGTCTATATCGCAGTATGTTTGATTATCACTGTTTACTTTNATTTGTGTAAGACTNNTACANTNNTNAAAAGCTNTGTNTTTTATAGTTGTNANATTNTTAGGGATTNTAATACTTGTAAGTTTTACGCACCATTCAAAAGCTNCTTCGCCTATAGTATTTACACAGTCGGGAATAGTATAATCTCCAGATTTACCGTCGGGACATAGTATTAAAGTTTTTTTATCTTTGCTGAAAAGAACGCCGTCTATATCGCAGTATGTTTGGTTATCACTGTTTACTTTGATTTGCATAAGACTACTGCAATTATACAAAGCTTTGTCTTTTATTTCAGTTACATTGTCAGGGAGAGTTATTTCTGTAGTTCCCTTTGTGTGTGTATACTTTACAAGTATACCGTCTTTGATTTCAAATGCCATAATATTCTCCTTGTTATGTTGGATTTATATAGTTTTATTTTACATCAGATTATTAATTTTGTCAATAAGACAGCGAAATTAATTAGTTTTTAATTTTAAATAAAATTGTGGTTTTTGATGTTCTCAAATAGTTGCTATAATTTGATTGACATTTGTTTTGTGTTATGGTAAAATTATGAATGTACTATAAAAAATAAATATTTCGGGTAATATTGATATGAAATTGCTTTGTGCCTGTGGAGACATTATGTTACAAGGCGATAAATATTTAAGAAAAGAGGAATAATTTTGGCTAACGAAAAAATAAGAAATTTCTGTATTATTGCTCACATAGACCACGGAAAGTCAACTCTTGCCGACCGTATTCTTGAAAAAACGGAAACTGTTGCAATTCGTGATATGGAGGAACAGCTTCTTGACAATATGGATATTGAACGTGAAAGAGGTATCACAATAAAAGCCCGTGCCGTTCGTCTTAAATATACGGCACAGGACGGCGAGGATTATATTTTTAATCTTATTGATACCCCCGGTCATGTTGACTTCAATTATGAGGTTTCACGTTCTCTTGCAGCCTGTGAGGGTGCGATACTTGTCGTTGACGCATCACAGGGCATAGAGGCACAGACCCTTGCAAACACCTATCTTGCAATTGAACATGACCTTGAAGTAGTTCCGGTTGTGAATAAAATTGACCTGCCGTCTGCTGACCCCGAGAGAGTTTGCAGTGAGGTTGAAAACGTAATAGGCATACCTGCTATGGACGCACCGAGAATTTCCGCTAAAATGGGTACTAATATAGAAGAAGTCCTCGAAAGAATAGTGACGGATATTCCTGCACCACAGGGTGATACGGAAAAACCACTCAAAGCACTCATTTTTGACAGCTATTATGATTTGTACAAGGGCGTAATTATTTATGTAAGAATCAAAGAGGGCAGAGTAAAAGTGGGCGATAATATTCGTCTTATGGCAACCGGTGCAGTGTTCAACGTAGTGGAAGCCGGATTCATGGACGCTTCAAACCTTGTCAACAACGGCAGTCTTGAAGCTGGAGAAGTAGGCTATATTTCGGCTTCAATAAAGAGTATAGGTGATACTCGGGTAGGCGACACCGTTACAAATAATGACAATCCGTGTGATAAGGCACTTGCCGGCTACAGAAAAGTGAATCCTATGGTTTTCTCCGGTATCTATCCGGCAGACGGAGCAAAATACGGTGACTTGCGTGAGGCACTCGAAAAATTACAGCTTAATGATGCGTCACTTTCGTTTGAACCGGAAACGTCCGTTGCACTGGGCTTCGGTTTCAGATGCGGTTTTCTCGGACTTCTTCACATGGAAATAATTCAGGAACGTCTTGAACGTGAGTACAATCTTGACCTTATCACAACTGCACCGTCTGTTATCTATAAAGTCACACTGACAAGCGGTGAGGTGCAGTATATAGACAATCCCACGAATTATCCCGACCCTGNANTTANTNAGACAGCAGAAGAACCNATGGTAAAGGNNGATATTCTTTCACCGNCAGNANTNNTCGGAAATATTATGGAACTTTGTCAGGACAGACGTGGAATTTTCAAGGATATGCAGTATCTCGACGATACCCGTGTTAATCTTCACTATGAACTTCCCCTCAATGAAATAGTATATGACTTCTTTGACGTTCTTAAATCACGTACAAGGGGCTATGCTTCATTTGATTATGAAATGCTTGGATATGTTCCGTCGAAACTTGTCAAGCTGGATATTCTCCTTAACGGCGATATCGTGGACGCACTTTCATTTATCATTCATACGGATAAAGCTTACGGCAGAGCAAGGAAAATTGCCGAAAAACTCAAGGAAAATATTCCTCGTCAGCTTTTTGAAGTTCCGATACAGGCGGCAATAGGTGGAAAGGTCATCGCCCGTGAAACTGTAAAAGCTATGCGTAAGGACGTTTTGGCTAAGTGTTACGGCGGTGATATCACACGTAAAAAGAAACTTCTTGAAAAGCAGAAAGAGGGCAAAAAACGTATGCGTCAGCTCGGAACGGTAGAAGTTCCGCAGGAGGCTTTCATGAGTGTACTGAAGCTTGATTCATAAGGAAATATTAAAATGATTTATTATATTATTCTGACATTGGTTTTTATTATATTTATAATGGACGTTTTTGTTGTTATTACTTCAGCTGTCCGCAATGCAGGAAAGTTTATACGTCGTCTGCGGTACTGGGTTTACAGCTTAACTCCGTCAATGTATGTTATAATGATTTTACTGGTTATTGTAATTTCCAAATGTTTTCACGCCTATGATTTATTGACAATTATTCGGGTGCTGATGTTGGTGCTTGGTTGCTGTATAGCTTATGCTGAAAAATTTTTCACACGGAAAAAAGTCAAAAAGTCCGATAAAAAGCGTGTACGTGCAGAAAAGCGTGCATTCTGCGTTAAATCCGGATATGCAGAAGAAATTACACCTCTTACAGAAAAGAAAGGATAAAAAACTATGAGTATATATACTTGTCCTCACTGCGGGGAAAAGACTTTTAACCCGTTGACAAAGGCTATAGCAGGTCAGATGAACTCAAAGGGCAGACCGTGTAAAAACTGCGGAACACGCTGTGTCAATGGCAAAGGTGCTACTGTTTTCAATGCAATATACAGTCTGATAGCTATTGTGGGAGTATTCTATACCTATCTGCACCCTGAAAATTTTGCGGTAGGTGACGTGAACTATGAAATATTCATAGTTGCCGGAATTATTATATCAATGTTTTTAGTTCCACGACTTGTCAACGCTTTCTGTTTCAGAATGGAAGAATCCATCAGGCTTAACTATTAATGGATACGCTCGGAATTTATATTCATGTTCCTTTTTGTGTGAAGAAATGTTCTTACTGTGATTTTTATTCTGTATCATACGAAAAAGACATTTCTGAAAAATACGTTGACGCTGTAATACGTAATCTTCGGTATTATTCCGACAAAAAACGTATTACAGATACTGTTTATTTCGGCGGTGGAACGCCGTCGCTTTTAAGTCCTGAACAGATTGCAAGAATACTCTGCGAAATAAATAATAATTTTAATCTTGCTGAAAATTCCGAAATCACTCTTGAAACAAATCCTAATACAGTTGATTTTGAGAAACTTTCTGAACTGCGTAAAATAGGTATAAACAGACTTTCAGTCGGAGTGCAATCCATGATTGACAGGGAGCTTGTCTTTCTCGGACGTATTCACTCCGCTGAACGTGCAGAAAAAACAGTTATTGACGCTCACAGGGCAGGTTTTGAAAATATTTCATGTGACCTTATGATTGCACTTCCTGAACAGTCGGGCGATAGTCTGCGTTATTCCATTGAAAAAATTTCCGCACTGCCGGTAAATCATGTTTCTGCATATATTCTTAAAACTGAGCAGGGAACGCCTTTCGACTGCGATGAGATAAAGAACAGACTTCCCGATGATGATACTGTAGCCGGACTTTATCTTGAAATGGTACGGATTCTTGAAAGTATGGGTTTTGAACAGTATGAAGTATCAAACTTTGCAAAGAAAGGATTTGAAAGCCGTCACAACTGCCGTTACTGGAAATGTTCCGACTATATAGGAATAGGACCGTCCGCACATTCATGCAATAACAGAAAACGTTTTGCTGTTGGTCGCAGTCTTGCGGATTTTATCGGAAGCGACATTCAGAATGTTGTTATAACAGACGAAAATCCATGCGGATTCGAGGAATATTCTATGTTGCGTCTGAGACTGAAAGAGGGGCTTGACCTCGACAGCGTTCCCGAACACAGAGACATGATAATAAAAAAAATTCCCGAACTTATAAAGTCGGGATACATAAATTATGACGGTAAATTTATTTTACTGACACCGGAAGGCTTTCTGATGTCAAATTCTGTGATAGAATATTTGATATTTTAACTATTCGAGAAGTTCCTTACGCATTTGTGTAAGGAGCTTTTTTTCACGCCTTGAAACTTGTACCTGCGTCATGTTCAGTGCCTTTGCGGTTTTTGACTGTGTGAGATTTCTGAAATACCGCAGTTCAAGCAGTATACGGTCATTTTTTTCAAGTCGTGCCATAATCTGACGAAGTGCGAGCAGGTCAACAATTGCCTCGTCGGGTGCTTCTGACGGTATGTCAATCTGACCCTCGTCGTCGTCCGAGGCAGTAAGCGATAACAATGGCTGACTTACGCAAAGAGCCTCCGAAACATTTTCTTCCGGTTCGCCGGAAATCGCTGAAAGTTCGCTTATAGTCGGCTCTCTGCACTCACGGTGTCGGAAATCCTCGCAAATTCTCTGCAAACGGAGTGAAAGTTCCTTGAGACTGCGACTGACCTTTATAGTTCCACCGTNACGNAAAAGTNTTTTTATTTCACCGAGAATTACNNGAACGGCATATGTCGAGAACNTNACGCCCCTNTCGGTATCAAAGGATTTTACCGCTTTAAGAAGTCCGATACAGCCGGCGGAATATAGTTCTTCATAGTCAATTCCACGCCCTCTGAATTTATTCGCACAGAGATGCACAAGACCCAGATTTTCTTCCGCAACAGGTTTTTTTACATCAGTGTTCATGAGCTGTGAGCCTCTTACGCATAGTAACTGTAGTTCCCTTGTCAACCTTGCTTGTTACTGTAAGTTTGTCCATAAATGACTCCATAACGGAAAAACCAAGTCCGGAGCGTTCTTCTTCGGGAGCGGTTGTAAAAAGAGGTTCCATAGCCTGCTTTATATCGGCAATTCCGCAACCCTTGTCCCTTATTTTTATGTATATTTCTCTTTTCGGGAGAAGCCGGACAGTGAGTTCTATATTTCCTTTTTTACGGCGATAACCGTGAACCACTGCATTTGTGACTGCCTCTGAAACTGCCGTGCGTATGTCGGAAAGTTCCTCAACGGTCGGGTCTGCCTGTGTCAGGAAAGACGACACCACCGCTCTTGCTGTACTTTCGTTCACGGAAAGCGACGGCATTATAAATTTTATTTCGTTTAATACTTCCATGTTTTTTCCTCCTGTAATCAGGTTATTTTTACTATTCTTTCCATTCCTGCAAGTTTNAGAACACGTCTTNNATACGGCTGAGGGTCACGGACTTCAAGATTTCCNCCNCANTCACGCATAAGTCTGCTTCTGCCCATTATCNGNCCTATTCCCGAACTGTCCATAAAAGTTATATTGCTGAANTCCATTGTAAANTCNGNCGGCTGNACGGTTATTATATNCTTGTCAAGCTTTGTGCGGATTTCCTTTGCGTTGTGGTGGTCTATTTCACCGCTGAGAACAGCAACGGCGTGTCCGTTTGCGGATTTTATATCAATATTCATTTCCATTCCTCCTTTACAATATTATACTATACAACAAAGGCGTATTCTGTCGGAACAGGAACGGTCTGCAAATTTTTCTATAATGAAAAATTGATGAAAAATCTTGAAAAAAGTCTTTTGCGGTGATATAATTAGAGAAAGAATATTTATCTGAAAGGTGAAAAAATGGCTAAACAATTCTGGAAAGGCAGTGCGTTGCTTGCGCCCGTACCTGCGGCACTCGTTACTTGCGGTACAATGGAAAAGCCGAATGTTTTAACAATCGGCTGGACGGGCATATGCTGTACAAAACCCCCTATGACTTATATTTCCGTGAGACCTGAAAGGTTTTCGCATAATATTATTATGGATTCGGGGGAATTTGTCATAAATCTTACAACTTCCGCAATGGTAAGACAAACCGATTTCTGCGGAGTAAAGAGCGGACGTGATATAAATAAACTGGAAAAGTGCGGTTTTCATACAGTACCGTCGCAGAAAATAAGTGTTCCTGTTATTGAAGAATGTCCTGTTTCGCTTGAATGCAGGGTAACGGAGGCGAAACTTCTCGGCAGTCATACCATGTTTCTTGCGGAAATTGTCGGNGTGGNCGTTGACGAAAAATANATTGACAGCAAAGGCAAACTGAATCTACAGCAGTGCGGACTTGCCGCCTATGCACACGGTGAGTATTTCNCTCTTGGTCGGAAACTCGGNGANTTCGNTTANTCAGTCCGCANAAGGAAANAGCATAAAAAGTAATTTATGTTGACATATCCTCTATGAACTTTCTTAGTTCTTCATCGGAATCCATTACAATACCGCCCGAAAGTTCTTCACGGTCATAGTCGGAAAGCAGTGATACATCATAGTCTATGATTTTGTACGGAATATCTCCCGAACCACGAAACACTCCGATTTTTCCATTATATTCACGGACTATACACTCCGGCTGTACGATTTCCGGAACGTTTGCGGCAAACTTTGTCTGCACTTTTTTGTTATGAATCGTTTCTGCAAGCGTACATATGACTATAAAACCGGAAACCGTCACCGCTGTGAATATGATAAAAAATATTTTACGGCTGATAATTCTTTTCATAAATATCACTCCCTTGCTGAATTTACTGTGAATATTATTGGCGGTTTTTGCTATATTATACAAATTGATGTTTTTTTTTAAGAAAATGCTTAACAACTCAAAGAAAATGTGGTATAATATACAGTGTATATTTATATAAATACTTGAAAGGAGCTGTTACCGTCACTGTACGGTGAATCTGAAAAAATGAAAAATCAAAATAATACTGCTCAGCAGGGCGGACAGAAAAATAACCGCCGTAAGAAAAAACAGAGTCTGCCGGTCAGGATTCTGAAAAAACTGATAGCTGTAATTGCAACAACTCTGCTTTCCCTTTTCCTTGTAATGATTATTACCGGAACGATTGTCGCAACTGCANTNACAGTATACGTNCTTGACTTTATGGACGNCTCAACANNCATTACCCTTCAGGAACTTGAATCCGGAAGCGATACCTATTTTTACGGTATTCAGGAAAATGAGGACGGAGACGAAGAAATCGTTATACTTAACCGAGTGAAAACCGACGTTCAGCGTATTCCGGTTTCTATCGACCGAGTACCACAGCACGTCAGAAATGCTTTCGTCTACACGGAGGACGAGCGTTTCTATGTTCACGAGGGCGTTGACTATAAACGTACTCTTTCGGCGTTCCTCAATATGTTCCTGCATTTNTATGACAGTGACCAGGGNGGTTCGACCATTACCNNGCAGCTTATAAAAAATCTCACGGGTGACGACGAAAAATCACCACAACGTAAAATCCGTGAAATTNTCAGTGCTATGCNGCTTGAAAAGACCTATACAAAAGACGAAATTCTTGAGGAATATCTTAATTATATAGGTTTCGGCGGTCCTATCAACGGCATTCAGCTTGCGTCTATCCGTTATTTCGGAAAGAATGTCGAGGAACTTACAGTTCCGGAGGCTGCTGTTCTTGCGGCTATACCAAAATCACCACAGTATTACGGTCCTTTTGTTGAGACTTATGACTATGACGACAATCTTATAGTTGACGGTAAAGCCAATAATAAAGAACGTCAGCAGTACGTACTTTATCAGCTTTACAAGAACGGTGCGATTACATTCGACGAATATCAGAAGTATCTCAATACAAAGCTTGTTTATACCGATTCTGAGGAATATCTCCGTTTGCACCCTGAGGACAGGGCTGAGGNACTTGAANAGGAACAGACANCNTATTCANGGGTTGTTGACGCAANGNACNATGAAGTTGCGGACNTNCNNATGGAAGAANACAACATTGACCAGTCCGAAGCTATAAAGCGTATAAACAAGGGCGGTTACAAGATTTATTCGACTGTTGATGACAATATGCAGAAATATGTTGAGGAAAAATTCCTTGACCTTAGTAATCTTGTCAACGTTGACAGCGTAAGAAGATGGACGGATATTGACGGAGACGGAGAAAGTGAAGAATATCTCCCGCACGTTGCTTTCGTTGCACTAAATTATGACGGTTCTGTAAAGGCTCTTGCAGGTGACTGGGGCGAAAAGACAACCTCGCTTTCAACCAGCTATGCCGTTCAGGAACGCCGTCAGGTAGGTTCTACAATGAAGCCTATTTCAACGTATGCGCTTGCTCTTGAAAATGACATTATTCACTGGGGTTCGCCTTTCCGTGACGAGCCTATTATGAAAGACTCAAACGGCAAGCCATGGCCTACAAACTACGGAAATACTCTCTCTTACGGTACTCACAGCGTTTACTATTTCTTACAGCAGTCATTCAATACAGTTCCTGCACAGCTTTGTCAGACTCTTACTCCGGAAGCTGTATATGATTTCTGTACCAAAAATCTCGGTCTTGAACTTGACGAGATTGGAGACAAGGCTATTGCTCCTCTTGCTCTCGGAGCTTTGACTTACGGTATTACTCTTGAAAACCTTGTAAATGCTTATCTTCCTTACGGAAACAAGGGTGTATATAATGAAGCACATATCGTTACAAGAATCGAGGACAGCAATCAGCAGGTTATTTATGAAAATAACGGAAACCCACGTCAGGCAGTAAGCGACGAAACAGCTTGGGTTATGAACAGACTTCTTAAAAACGTAGTTGAAAACGGTACAGGTACAGCCGCAAGGCTCAGCAATAAAGTTGTTGTCGGCAAGACCGGTACAACTGATAACTGGTACGACGAGGCGTTTGTAGGACTTACAAGAGACTTTGTAGCCGGTATTACGGTAGGTTATAAATATAACCACAGAGACCTCAGTCTGCCATCAAACTTCAAGTCTGCACAGGTATGGCAGAATATTATAGGCGAATATGCTAATACGATGTTCCCAGATACAGGAGTGGACTTTGACCCTGTGGAATCAGTTATTGAAATGCCTATGTGTGCTTATAGTGGTATGATTGCCGGAAAGTACTGTTCTAAGGGCGTAACTGGTTATTGGAAGTCAACAAATGCACCTGTCTGCACAGGTTCGCACACCGGTTCACTTTCAAACGGCTATACAAGTGGAAGCTCATCGACTAACAATAATAGCACAACCAATAACAATTATAATAATAACAATACATGGTCTGATAACTCATGGAACAGCGGTAATACATGGGATTCTGGCACAGGTGGTGGAACATGGGATTCCGGCACAGGCGGTGGAACATGGGATTCCGGCACAGGCGGTGGAACATGGGATTCCGGTACAGGTGGCGGAACATGGGACTCCGGTACAGGCGGCGGCACATGGGATTCCGGTACAGGCGGCGGTACATGGGATTCCGGCACAGGTGGCGGCACATGGGATTCCGGCACAGGTGGTGGAACATGGGATTCCGGCAGTGACGGTACATGGTAAATTAATGTATAAAATTAATGATTTATAAAAGATTATACCGGTTAACTCAGATTAACCGGTATAATTATAAGGAGAAGAATATGAACAATTCAATAAGACTTTGCTGTCCGTGTCATTTCGGACTGGAAAGCGTTCTGAAATATGAAATAACTAAAATCGGCGGTACTGACCTTAAAGTAAGCGACGGAAAAATAAGTTTTACAGGTGACGAAAATATAATTGCCCGTGCGAATATCTGTCTTTCAACTGCTGAACGTGTTCTTATAGAACTTATAGAGTTCAGAGCGACCACTTTTGAGGAACTTTTTCAGGGTGTTAAAGCTATTGAACTTGAACGCTATATTAATCCGCAGGACGCTTTTCCTGTAAAGGGATACTCCCTTAATTCAGCACTTCACAGTGTTCCGGACTGTCAGGCAATAGTCAAGAAGGCAGCAGTTGAACGTCTTAAATCAAAGTACGGAATAAGCTGGTTCGAGGAAACGGGTGCAACGGTTCAGATTAAATTCAGTATTCTGAAAGACATCGTTACAATTTATCTTGATACAAGCGGTGTCGGACTTCACAAGAGAGGGTACAGGAGAAATTCCAATGCAGCCCCTATAAAAGAAACTCTTGCAGCCGGAATTATTGACCTTGCCCGTGTACGTCCTNATTCGATAGTCTGTNACCCTTTCTGCGGAAGCGGNACANTCCTTATTGAAGCTGGACTGAAAGCTCTGAAAATTGCTCCCGGTATAAACAGACGTTTTTCTGCTGAAAAATGGAACAGTATAAATTCTGAAGTATGGCGTGAGGAAAGAAGCCGTGCTATTGACAGCGTTGACCGTTCGGCACAGTTTCACGGAATCGGTTTTGATATTGACGATTCGGCGGTTGCCCTTACACTTGACAATGCCCACAAAGCCGGAATAAAATCACGTCTGAAAATCGAACAGGCTGATATTTCAAAATTACGTCAGCCCGACGATTCAATTGTAATATGCAATCCGCCTTATGGTGAAAGACTTCTTGAAATCCGTGAAGCAGAAAATATATACAGACAAATGGGCAGAGTTTTCGGAAAGGGAAATGGTCAGTCAGCATATGTAATTTCTCCGCACGAGGAATTTGAGAAATTTTTCGGTAAAAATGCAAACAAACGTCGTAAGCTCTATAATGGCATGATAAAGTGTCAGCTTTATATGTATTTCTGATATGGATTATCACTTTAAGCGGAAAATTCTGAGTTTATTTTTTCCTGACCGCTGTCCCGTGTGTAATGAACTTATAAACACAGATGACCGATTTTGTCCCGAATGTACGGACAAACTGAAAATATATGACGGTAGTTTCAGAATAGCCGGAGTTTCGGNGNTCTGTGCCTGCTTTGAGTANNNCAGAAATANTAAATCTGCTNTTTTTCTTCTNAAAGACGGTNTATGCGGAAANTCTGCGTATGCTTTTGGTTCATGTCTTGCGGAAACTCTTGAAAATAACGGTATATCAAAGAAAACTGACATTATTGTACCTGTTCCGCTTTCGGTGAAATCAAGACGTAAACGTGGATATAATCAGTCTGAACTTATAGCGAAAACGGTAAGTGCAGAGCTGAATATCCCCGTATGCTGTGCAGTAAGAAAAGTATGTGATACTAAGGAACAGAAAAGTCTCGGCAGTGCCAGAAGAAAACTGAACCTTAAAAATGCGTTTGAGGTGTGCAGTCCCGAAACGATAAAGGGAAAGAAAATTCTGCTGATTGATGATATATGTACTACGGGCAGTACTTTTTCTGAAATCGTTTCTTTGTTAAGAAGAAACGGGGCAGGGGAGATTTTCTGTGCAAGTGTCTGTAAAGTAGTTATTAAAAAATAAAAGGGTGCATATTCTGCACCCTTAATTGATTTTACCACTGATAATTTCAATTGCTTTGTTATACTGTTCGTCAATGTTCTCATTTTCGTTTTTAACTACATAATCCGGCATAATTCCTATACCGTCGTAACATTCAGAAACAGCGGTTTTATATTTGGCGATTGTAAGTACAACAGCACCGCCGTTTGCAAGTTCTGTAGTTGTCTGCATAACGCCCTTGCCATAAGTCTGACTTCCTATCAGTTCAGCTTTGCCGAAATCTTTAAGTGACGCTGCGAAAAGTTCGGCTGCACTCGCTGTATGACCGTTCACCAGAACCACAACAGGCAGATTTATTTCGGATTCGTCTGAATATACTATAGTTTCGGTATGACTGTCGCTATATTCGGCGGTTGCTATAATTCCTTCAGGAAGCAGGGGGTCAAGACAATTCTCAAGAGCGTCAAGCAACCCACCGCCGTTTTCACGCACGTCAAATATAATTCCCTTTGCACCGTTCAGCGTAAGCCTTTCGAGGATATCAATGAACTNTTGTNNCNTATTTTGCTTNAAACNGNTTATTTTTATATNTCCTATATAATTATTAAGCATTTCGCCTGTTACGGTTACGATTTCAATTGGTCTGCGTGTAAGTGTGTAATTTTTATCAACACCGTCACGGCGGACTGTAAGCGTTATATCTGTTCCCTCAGTGCCGGACATGGATTCTATTGACTTGCTGAATCCCATTTCCGAAACGTCCGTACCCTCAACCGCAACTATAAAGTCATCAGGCTTTATTTCTGTTTCGCTTACAGGAGAATCCGGCATAATATCAACAATTCGGATATATCCACTTTCATCTTCTTCAAGAGTAAGACCAAGACCGGTCATTTCACCTGCATTGTCACTTTTTTCGTCAATATATTCGTCGGCTGTAAGATATCGTGAATATCTGTCATCAAGTCCGGAAACGTACCCTTTAAGAATACCGTCAATAATACTATTTTCGTCGATATCGCCGTAAAAATTTTCCCTGACATATGAGTCCACAGCTTGCAGTGCATTATATTTCTTAGCTTGTTCGTTTACGCCGACAATTGTCCTGTTGAAGCTTTGCAGTGAGAAAAAAGACGTAAGTATAAAAGTTACCGCCGAAGCTATGGCAATCAGACTTATTGCTAAACCAAGACTGATTTTTTTATTCATTGTTTATCATCGCTTTCTGTACAAAGAAACGGGCAGTTTTTATACTGCCCATTTATTTTTGTTTATGGATTTACGTAATCAAGAGGATTGTTTGGAGTACCGTTTACACGTACTTCAAAGTGAAGATGTGCTCCTGTAGAAAATCCTGTAGAACCGACTGTGCCTATAATCTGACCCTGCTGAACGTAGTCGCCAACTGAAACAGACGCAGATGTCATATGTCCGTAGAGGGTTGAATATGTACCGTCATGCTGAATGATTACATAGTTGCCGTAACCACCGCCACAGCCACAGCTTGAAGTTTTAGCATAGTTATGAGTACATGAATTGCTTACATATGTAACTGTACCTGCTTTTGATGCACATATTGAACCACCCATTATACCAGCATCACCGATATCAATGCCCTTGTGGGTTGTACCCCAGCGTGGAGCAAACGGACTTGATACATAATAGAATCCCGGTGTAGGCCATGTGAATCCCGACGATGAGGGCTTAGCAGCAGTAGTTGTGGTAGTAGTAGCTGTAGTAGTTGCACTTGTTTCAGTAGTTGTCGTGTTGGTTGTTGCAACTGTAGTTGAAGTAGTTGTCTGAACTGAATCAGTTTCTTCATAATAAGTAACTGTAGTAGTTGTAGCAGTAGTTACAGGAACGGCTACAGTAGTAGTTGCAGTTGTTGTAACAACAGTTGTTGTCTGCTTTGCAATTTCAGCCTGTCTTGAAGCTTCCTGTCTTTCAGCTTCTCTTGAAGTTTCTTGTCTTTCGGCTTCTCTTGAAGCTTCCTGTCTTTCGGCTTCTCTTGAAGCTTCCTGTCTTTCAGCTTCCCTTGAAGCTTCCTGTCTCTCAGCTTCCCTTGAAGCTTCCTGTCTTTCAGCTTCCCTTGAAGCTTCCTGTCTCTCAGCTTCTCTTGAAGCTTCCTGCCTTTCAGCTTCTCTTGAAGCTTCTTGTCTTTCGGCTTCTCTTGAAGCTTCTTCCTGACGTTCAACTTCTCGTGAAGCCTCTTGTCTTGAAGCTTCTTCTCGTGAGGCTTTTTCCATCATTTCAGCCTGACGTGAAGCTTCTTCGATAGCGGCAATTCTTTCTGCTTCTTTGCGTTCAGCTTCTAAACGTGCGGCTTCCTGTTCTGCTGCAATACGTCTCTGTTCTTCTTCATAACGTCGCTGTGCTTCTTCGGCATTTTTTCT
Source organism: Clostridia bacterium (assembly GCA_009177225.1). Classification (GTDB taxonomy): domain Bacteria; phylum Bacillota; class Clostridia; order Oscillospirales; family Ruminococcaceae; genus Ruminococcus. The sequence continues at coordinate 10,435 of WFLZ01000049.1, read as the reverse complement.
GATTGTTTCCTGTATTATTGCTTCTTCTGCTTCAAGTGAATCAAGATATTTCTGTGTTTCCTCTTTTGAATTGTTAAGACACTCCTGTTCACNCTGAATCATGTCAATAATTTCCTGTGTCTGAACCATTTTCTCATTAAGCTGATTAATTTCTTCTGCCTTTTCGCTGACCTTGGTTTCCTGTACACTGNNTTTTGTTTCNAGCGACNTTTTTTCGGTTTCAAGGTCTTTTTTAGATTTTTCGAGTTCGTCAATTTCGTCAAGGAGTTTGTTTATGAGTTCCTCGTCGTATGAAGCTATTCTGTTTACCATCTCAACTCTTGACATTATGTCATAGAAACTTGCTGAGCCGAGAACGACCGACGCAAGATTTTCATTTCCTGAAATATACATTGTACATAAACGCTGTTTAAAAAGTTCAATATTGCTGTTTATAAGTTCCTGCTGTATGCCTATATCGGAATCAAGATGATTTATGTTTGACTCTGTTTTTGCTATATCTTCATTGAGTTTATCAAGTTCGTTGTTAAGCAGATAGATATTTTGCTGAATAAGATAAATCTGTTCAGATAGGGTTTCCTGATATGCCTTTTCGTTTGTCTTGTCGCCCTCAAGAGAGTTTATCTGTGATTCGTATTCGGCAATTTTAGCCTCATTTGCTTTTCTTTCCTCCTGAATTTCAGCAATTGTTTTAGCTGAAACATCTGTGTGGTTATCCTTTTTAAGTGACGGATAACCTGTGACAATTCCTGCTGCCAGAGCAGAACAGGTAATGAATGCAAGAGTTTTTTTAACTATGATTAACTTTTTCATTTTAAGCGGCAGTCAGCGACTGCTGCCTCCTTTCATAAAAAACTATTTTACGGACTAATGTAGTCAAGGGGATTGGTGTCAGCACCGTCAACACGTAATTCAAAATGAAGGTGAGGACCGGTTGACCAGCCTGTAGAGCCTACAGCTCCGATAACCTGCCCCTGTTCAACGTAGTCTCCTGCGGAAACAGACACATATGACATATGTGCATATATAGTTGAATATGTGCCGTCGTGTGAAATGATTACGTAGTTTCCGAAATCTCCACCACAGCCACAGCTTCCCTCTGGTTTTCCGTAATTGTGTTCGCAGGAATTATTTACCGCTATAACTATACCATCTCTTACAGCACAGATTGTTGCACCGTTAATACCGGCATCACTTATATCAATACCTCTGTGCTGTAAGCCGTCACGTTCACCATAACCGCTTATTACATAGGAGAAGTTTGGTACAGGCCATACGTAAAGTTGTTCGGACGGCGAGGGTATCGGGACTGATTCATTCTGCGGTGGTACTTGCTGTTCAAGCCACTGCTGATAAAGTCTGTCCTGTTCCTTTTTCTGTTGNTGCTGTTCNTGTTGCTGTCGCAGTAATTCTTCCTGTTTACGTCTGAGTTCTTCCNGTTGTTTACGGCGTTGTTCTTCTTCGTATCGTTTCTGTGCTTCTTCAGCCTTACGTCTAATTTCCTCCTGAATTTCAAGCTCCTGTTTGTCGAGNNCACTGAGANTTGATNCAGCATTTTCCTTTGAATGCTGANTTTTTGTCTGCTGTGCATTTATCAGCTCAATTANTNCCTGAGNCTGACNNATTTTTTCATTCAGTGACTGAANTTCNTTNGTCTTTTCAGCTTTTTTTGTTTCCTGTTCGGAAAGCTTGGCTTCAAGACTTTGTTTTTCTGCCTCAAGGTCTTTTCTGTCTTTTTCGAGGCTGTCTATATCATTAAGAATGTTATTTATAAGTTGTTCGTTGTACTCTGCCATATTGTTCACGACTTTGACCCTTGTCATCATGTCGTAAAAACTTGACGAGCCGAACAGTACAGAAATAAGATTGTCGTTGCTTCCTGTCATATACATAGTACAGAGACGCTTTTTGAAAAGTTCTATACTTTCGTCAATTTGTTTCTGTCGTTCTGTAATGCTGTAATCAAGGAATCTGATATTTTCGTCTGTACGTGTTATGTCACTGCCGAGTTTGTCAAGTTCCTGATTAAGAAGTGATATATTTTCCTGAATCAGTGAAATCTGTTCTGAAAGTGCTTCCTGGAAAGCCTTCTCATTTGAAATATTGTCGCCAAGTTCTGACATCTGTCTTTCATATTCGGCTATTTTTGCTTCATTTTCTTTTCTTTCCTGCTGAATTTCGGGAATGGTCTTTGCTGAAAGTTCCGTATTTTTTTCATGGAACGGAAACGATACAACAAGTCCCACAGAAACAGCCGAACATATCAAAAAGGAAAAAAGTTTTTTCATAATATATAATTTCTTCATATCTTCCGGCTTTCTGCCTTACTCCTTTTATTCAGACGTTGATATGTCGTCTTGTACTTATAACACTTCCTGCCGCACCGACCAGTGAACCAGCAATTATATATGAAATAAGTACATATATTCTGATTTGTGCAAACGGAATAATGCTTCCGATATTGAATGCACTCATAAGTGCCGGCTGGGAAGTAAGTATCCGGTAAACAGAACGGTATATTGCCCATGTTATGAAAAACGCACCTGTTCCGGAGAAAAGTCCCGTGACCATTCCTTCAACAAAGAACGGCATACGTATGAATATATTGTTTGCACCGACGTATTTCATAATCTGAATTTCTTCACGTCGTGCATAAACGCTTGCTTTAGTTGTGTTTGAAATCATAATCATTGATACCACCGCAAGTGCAATAATTACCGCACCGGCTATCAATGTAGCCATTTTACGGAGTTCACGGAGAAATTCCGCTACATGAGTTGAAGAATAAACTTCCTGAATATCAGGTATCATGGCTATTGCTTCTGTCGTATCTGTTATAAGGTCGTTGTCTTTTATTGTAACGCTGAAACCGTCCGGCATGAAGTCGTATCCCTCAATATAATTGAATATTGCACGACCTCTGCTGTTGATTTGTTTCTTCATACGTTCAAGAGCCTGTTCCTTTGAGATATGCTCAACGCTGTTTACGTTGTCAAGTGCCGAAAGTTCTGCTTCTATCTGTAAAACTCTTTCTTCCGGAGTATTTAAATTAGGATATACGGCGATTTCGTTCTGTTCGCTAAGACCTAAAATCATTGAGTTTATATTTATATAGAAAAGTCCGGCAATTCCGACAAGCAGGAGTGATATAAGCAAAACGCAGAAAGTGGCAAATGCCATCATTTTATTTTTCCATATATTTTCAACGCCCTGGTCGGCAAGATATTTAAAACCGCTTAATTTCATGGTGTACCTCCCTCAGACTGTTCCATAATAGCCGCAATAATTTCGTCTGCATCTGCCTTTGTGGTGATGCTTTCGGAATTTTCCGCAGACGGCGGATTTTCAGCAATTGCAGCTATAATATCGTCGGCGGTTATATTTTCCTCTGCCGTGATTCCGGAAACTGATTCTTCGGGTATGTCAGAAATGATTTCTTCTTCATATTCAGTTTCTGTTGATTCAGTGTAATCTTCATCATCTTCGTCACTTAAATCCATGTCCGGAAATTCTGACTCGCTGAGAAGTTCTTCTGCGTCCAGACCGTCATCTTCCGTGAAATTTTCCGGAACGGGCAGTATAGCAGGTTCAAATTCACTGAGTTCGTCGGTAATTCCGGCAACCACTTCGTCAAAGACAATTTCTCCGTCGTTGATATTTATAATACGTCCACCGAAATGACGGACAAGGTCATGCTCGTGAGTTACCATAAGAATAGTAGTTCCCTGGTCATTTATACCTTTAAGGAGTTCAACTATTTCGTATGAAAGTTCAGGGTCGATATTACCGGTAGGTTCGTCTGCAATGATAAGCTGAGGGTCGTTTACCAAAGCTCTTGCAATGGCGACACGCTGCATTTCACCGCCCGAAAGTTCATCGGGATAGGAATCAACTTTGTCCTGTAGTCCGACAAGACCGATAACATATGGTACACGTTTGCGGATAAATTTAGGTGTTGCGTCAATAACACGCAGTACGAAAGCTATATTTTCGTAAACAGTCATTGACGGTATAAGCCGGAAATCCTGAAAGACGAATCCAAGTGTACGCCGAAATTCCGGAATCTTGTTTTTTCTGAGCTTGTTCAGGTTATAGCCGTTTACGGTAACAGTACCGCTTGTGGCGTCGATTTCCTTAAGAAGCAGTTTAATCATGGTACTTTTTCCCGCACCTGAAGAACCTACAACAAAAGCAAAGTCGCCGTCGTTTATTTTAAGGCTGACATTGTTAAGAGCATCAACACCGCTTGAATAAGTTACAGATACGTTTTTAAGTTCTACCAAAAATTTACACCTACCTTATTTTTTCAACAGCGGACATTTTTATAACGTCCGCCGTATTGGTTATCAGAATTTTACAGGGTTGGCGGAAAGATATTTCTTGACCATAAGTGCGATTTTGAAAATTATTGCATGGTCAAATTCACGCAGGTCAAGTCCTGTAAGCTTTTTGATTTTTTCAAGTCTGTATACGAGTGTATTTCTGTGTACGAAAAGCTTTCTCGAAGTTTCAGAAACGTTAAGATTGTTCTCAAAGAATTTCTGAATTGTGAAAAGTGTTTCGTGGTCGAGTGACTCAATGCTTCCGACCTTGAAAACTTCATGGAGGAAAGTTTCACAGAGAACAGTCGGAAGATGATAGATAAGTCTTGCAATACCAAGATTATCATAGCTGACAATAACTTTGTCCGTATCGAAAACTTTTCCGACTTCAAGAGCCATCTGTGCTTCCTTGAAGGAACGTGCAAGGTCTTTAACGCCTATAACAGAAGTACCGATACCGACATTTACTCTTGTATAGAACTCACTGCTGAGTGTATCGGCAATTGAGCGTGCAAGTTTTTCGAGGTCTTTTGAGTCAACTGTGCTTTTGAGTTCCTTTACAAGAACTATATCGTTTTCTGTGATGTTGAAAACAAAGTCCTTGTTCTTGTCAGGAAAGAGGTTCTGAATTACATCATATGCAGAAATATCGTTTGCGGATATAATTCTTATAAGGAAAACCGCACGGCTGATTTCTGCATTGAAGTGGAGTTCTCTTGCCTTTATAACGATATCACCGGGCAGAACGTTGTCAAGGATAACATTCTTGATGAAGTTGTTTCTGTCATATTTTTCGTCGTAATACTGTTTGATGTTTGAAAGAGTTATTGCAAGGATACTTGCATACTTTGCGGCTGCGTCGTCAACGCCTTCAACGAATACAGCGTAATCGGGTTTTACTCTTGAACCGAATGGCTTGTATGTAAAGCCGTCTCTTATGAAAATATCGTGTGAATCACTTAAATCAAGTGAAACAAATTCATTTGTAGTACCTACTCTTGTGAGGTCGCTGCAAGCGATAATTGTGGCTGTTTCATCGACAACGCCTATTGTAGAGTCAATAGTATCACGCATCTGATGAACCAAACCCTGAAATAATCTGTTGGACATAATGGGAATCCTTTCTCTATAAAAATATTTTGAGTGAATTTCAAGGACTTTTTAAACAGCAGTATTGTAAAAACTGCCATAATATATTACAGATTGTAACATATTTCACACTTCTATTTGTTAACAAAGTGTTAATTTTTATCCACAAAATTCACGTATGTGACAAATTTCCATGTTAGTATTGTGATAAAAATTACAAACAACAGGTATATTTTGTAACCAAAACGTAATTTTATTTGATACAAAATGTAATTTTTTATGGAATTACATTTTTTCGGGTCTTTCGATATTGAGTATTGAAAGAACGTTCCTGAGAACCTGTCTTACAGCAATGCAGAGCAGGATTCTTGCGTTCATAAGTTCTGGAGTTTCAGCGTTCTTTACACTGCACGCATCGTAGAAACGGTGGAAAAGCGTTGCAAGGTCAATTGCATACTTTGTGATTTTTGCGGGGTCGTATGATTTTGCGGAAAGATTTATTTCCTTTGGCAATGACGCAATGTGACGGATAAGCTCAATTTCACGGGAATTGTTCAGAACATCAAGGTCAGCAGTTTCGGGAACTGCAATTCCCTCTGATTCAAGATTTGCAATAAGACTGCAAATTCTTGCGTGTGCGTACTGGACGTAGTAAACGGGGTTCTGTGAGGACTTTTCAACGGCAAGGTCGAGGNCAAACTCAAACTGTGAATTTGCTTCACGGAGATTGAAATAGAATCTTGCTGCATCAATCGGGATTTCGTCAAGGAGAGTTACAAGAGTTATAGCCTTTCCGCTTCTCTTTGAGAGTTTTACGGTTTCACCGTTGCGGACAAGACGTACCATCTGCATAAGAACAACGTCAAGCTTGTTTGCATCAACGCCGAGAGCTGTGAGGNCGGATTTGAGTCGTNGCACATATCCGTGATGNTCTGCACCAAGANCGTTTACAGCCTTGTCAAAGTTTCTTGTAACGAGTTTGTCATAGTGGTATGCAATGTCCGGAACGACATAAGTCGGTATACCGTTTGCACGTACAAGTACAAAATCCTTGTCAACTCCGAAATCGGTAGCCCTGAACCACACAGCACCCTCCTGTTCATAAGTATGACCTGTTTCACGGAGTTTATCCACGATTTTCATAGTTTCGCCGGATTCATGCAATTTGCTTTCTCTGAACCAGTTGTCATATACAATGCGGTATTTTTTCAGGTCACGCTCCAGACCCTCTATATTAATAGGAAGTGCATAATCTACAAGAGCCTTTCTGCGTTCTGCCTCACTTACGTTTTCAAGTTCAAACAGATGCTGTTTGTAGTAGTTTGCGGAATGTTCTATTATATCAGTTCCGAGATAAACATCTTCCGGCATTTCAAAAGCTTGTCCCTCACAGCTCTGAGCGTAAATATCGGCACAGAGTTTTTCTGTATTGCTGTGGCAGTCGTAAATTACCTGCTGACCCTTTTCGGAACATAACTGCATATACCTGAGTGAAAGGGACTTGCCGAATTTTTCAATCTGATTTCCTGCGTCGTTTACATAAAATTCACGTTCTGCGTGATATCCTGCCCACTGTAAGACGCTTGTGAGACAGTCACCGATTGCACCGCCTCGTGCATTTCCTATGTGCATAGGACCTGTCGGGTTTGCGGAAACAAATTCAACAAGAATTTTCTTTCCCTTGCCGAAATCTGTTTTTCCGTAATCGTCCTTTTCGTCAAGAACGTTTTCAAGAACGTCTGAGAACCATTTTCCTGACAAAAAGAAATTCATGAAACCTGCTCCGGCAACTTCACAGCGTTCAAAGAGTGAACCCGAAAGACTGATTTTGTCGCATATGAGTTCAGCAATTTTTCTTGGTGGCATTCTGAAAGCCTTTGCACATACCATTGCTATATTTGACGCAAAATCACCGTGTGACTTGTCTGCCGGAATTTCTATATTGAAATCGGGAACGGGAACAGCCGGAACAGTTCCCTCTGCTGTAACAGTTCCGAGAGCCTCAATAATAAGGGTACGGAGCTGAGACGATGCTTTATTTATAAAATCCATAAAATATCTGTCCTTTCTGATTGATTTTTAATTTTCTGTATTCTGAATGGTTATAATCAATTCATTGTCTGAAAGATGAGAAGCGTTCATGTCAAGAGTATACTTTAAATAAAGCCTGCCGTTCTCATTGAGGGTATTTTCAATAGCCTGTGTATAGATTCCTATCTGCATACTTCCGAACGGCGTGCCATACTGGCAGAAATGTCTGTTTCCGACTTCAAGGGACATGAATGAATTTGCACTGCCGGTTCTGATTACGGAAGCTTCTTTGTTTCCCTTTACTTTAATAGTAGTTACAGAACCTTCAAAGCCTGTCGCTTCTGTATCTTCATAAATAATTGTGCCACTGTTTTTGTTGCAGGTAACTTCGGCTCTTGTAAGGAGTTCTGTTTCACTTTTTTCGTCGTCCTGCCATTGAATACTTGTAATTGAAATCAATGTATTTTTTTTCAAGTTCACACCTCTTTTAATAACTGCGTTCAGCGTTTTCTATAGCCTGTTCAAGCATTTTGTCCAGAAGATAGGGGAGAGACATACCGAGATGTTCCATAAGTTTAGGATAAACGCTGTTTTTTCTCAGACCGGGAGCAACGCCTATTTTGTTAAGAAGAAGCTGTCCGTCATTTGTAAGAAAGAAATCAATTCGTGCCATTCCTTTACAGTTGAGTGCCTTGAACGCCTGTACAGCAGTTTCACGGATTTTATTCTGAACATCGTTCGGAAGGTCGGCAGGAATAGTCAGGTCGTCACCGGAAGTTGCATTGAAATCATTCGGGTCATATGTACGGGCATTTTCTGTTATTTCACCTATGTATGATGAAAATGGCGTATCATACCCGAAAACAGCCGCTTCAAGCTTGCGACCATCAATGAATTTTTCGACAACAACTTTATTGTCATTTGAAAATGCCACTTTTACAGCGGAAACAAGTGATTCCGGATTTCCGGCGAAACTTGTTCCTGCATCACTTCCGCTGTTTGCAGGCTTGACTATGAGTGGGAAACCAAGTTCAGCAGAAATTTCTTTACAGCGTGCATCTATTTCACTGAGTTCTCTCTGTGTAATTAAACGCCATTCGGCAGTTTTAATACCGAAATCGTCCATAACAATATGTGTGTGTGATTTGTCCATGCACGAAGCGGCGGCAAGAAGTCCGCAACCGACATATGGGATTCCTGAAAGGTCAAGAAGTCCCTGAATCGTTCCGTCCGCACCTGATTTACCATGAAGTACCGGAAAAACAACGTCAATTTTTCTGATGGAAGCTTCACCGTTTTCAAGAATAATAATTCCTCTGTGCAGAGGGTCGGGAGAGATAACGGCAGAAGTACAGTCGGGATTCAATTCCCATTTTCCCGAAGCAATATCAGCAGTATCGCCGGGATAATACAGCCAGCGTCCTTTGCGTGTTATGCCTATGCAAATAACTTCATATTTGTCTTTAGGTATATTCGCTATAACATCAGCGGCAGAGGCAAGTGAAAGTTCGTGTTCCCGTGAAATGCCTCCGAAAATAACAGCAGCCTTAATTTTAGCCATAAAATTCTCCTTTTTGAATATTAAGTAGTATGATGAATTATATATAATATTTTATCACATTTCGTACAAAACTGCAAGTCTTTTTCACAGAAATCTGAAATATAGCACGTTATAGCGTACAAATATATTTTTTATTGATAATCTTTTGTTGACATTTTATTGATTTTATGGTGAAATTATATAAATTATATCATGAAGGGAATATATAATTATGGATTTTAAAATAGAAAATGGCATACTGATAAAATGCAAAGGCAACGAATCAGAAATAACAATCCCTGACAGCGTGAAAATTATAGGCAAGCATGCTTTTTATGAGTGCTACAACCTTACAAGCATAACGATACCCTACGGCGTGAAAAGTATAGACAATTTGGCTTTTAGTGATTGTAAAAGCCTTAAAAGCATAACAATTCCCGACAGTGTGACGAGTATAGGAGCTAAGGCTTTTAAGTATTGCTTAAGCCTTATAAGCATAACAATTCCCGACAGTGTGACGAGTATAGGAGCTGAGGCTTTTAATTATTGCTACAGCCTTACAAGTATAGTAATATCCAACAGCGCAAAGAGTATAGCAGACGGGGCTTTTAGATATTGCAGTCTTACAAGCATAATAATAAATGAAAATGAATTAAAAATAAATGATGAAGAAATTAAAAACGCTGGCGAATTAATGACTGACACAATAGATATGCTCCTTAAAAAAAGACTTTTCATGTAAGTTCAGCCATAAGGTCAAGTTCAAGCTGGTTGCGGATTACTTCTTCTGCACCGGTGACGAAGACGCTAAAGCCTACATCAAGAAAAATTTCACAAAAACTATGAAACAGTTTATAGAAAAAGGAGACGTTGACCGCATCAACCAAATTCTCAAAAAGACTAATTTCATTACAAAGCGCAATATGGACAAGTTCATAAACTATGCAACAACTGTTCTTACCAATTACAAAAATCAGACATTAGACCTCTTGCGAAAATAAAAAAGATATGATATAATAAANGTGTGATNAAATATNAAATCATAAAAGAATATGAANAGNAATAGTTCCGGAGAATCACAGGAGTAAAGAGAGCCACATTCANTAAGATGANAGAAATACTGAAGAAAAGCTATGCAGAAAAACACAGAAGGAGAGGAAGAAAACCGAAGCTGAGCATAGAAAACCAATTGCTGGCGGCTCTGGAATACTGGCGTGAATACCGGACATATGCACATATTGCAGCAAGTTATGGAATAGCAGAAAGCAATATTTACCGGAGTATTAAATGAATAGAAGACACATTGATAAAAGACGGGACATTTTCGCTGCTTGGGAAAAAAGTATTGCTTGAAGATAAAAGTATAGAAGTAGTGCTTGTTGATGTTACTGAATGTCCCGTTGAACGCCCTCAAAAAAACAAAGAAAATGGTATTCCGGCAAAAAGAAACGGC
>WFLZ01000142.1 GCA_009177225.1 Clostridia bacterium | reverse complement strand
TCCTGCTCCGGATTTGCCTATGATTGCAACAAGTTCGCTGTCATCGACTTTGAAATCTATACCTTTGAGTGCTTCAAATTCATTTGCTTTGCCTTTATTATATATTTTGTGAACATTTTTTNATGTAAGNATAATTATCCNCCCTNAATNTGCTTNGAGCACCTGANTANGCGAATTTTTTCCTANAANGCTTATAGGAAGTNTCATTGATAAAAGAATATAGAGCAANATTATTATTGCACAGCCTAATAACTGCCATAAACTTAATTCAATAACAGTTTTTCCAAGNANTCCGGCTGTCTTTGCAATAAATGCCANACTGANACTGGTAACAAACGAGATAAGAACACAGGTAAGTGACGAGAAAAAGTTAATCAACGCACACTGTCTCCATTTAAGTCCGCAGATGTAGTAAACAGCGTAATTTTTCAGCTGACGTTTTGCAGAAAGAGCTGAAGTGCTTATAGCTCCAACCAGTGTCAGTATAAAAACACAAACAAATATCGGCATAAGGTTATATATTTGAGAGAAGATATATTCAAAGCTGTTCTCTTTCATGATTTCAGTTGACTGAGAATAAATTGCTCTCATTTTCTTCATTGTCTTATCGCTTTTTTCCATTACCTCTTCTGAAGTGTTATAAGGATAAGTTACAAAAACATTTCCGTTGAGTTGCATTATCACAGATTTATCAATTAAATCTCTTTGCAGCATAAGAAACGCAGTACTTTCCTCACGTTCAAATTTATAATCTCGGTAGAAATTTCTATAATCTATTTTTTCCTTTGAGCGAAAAGAAGTATCTATTATTTTAGTATCATCTTTCAGTATGCCGATAATTTCAGCTTTTATTTCTGAATCCATGCAATACAGACTTATCATGTCTCCGACTTTCAGACCATAGTTATTTTTTGACACAACAACCGGTACAGTGTCCTGTATAGGTCTGTTAAAGTCAAACCAATGTCCGCTTTCTAATTCCGGAGTGAATATTTCAGCATATTTGTCATCATAGCTTATAAAATGGTCTTTAGCTGCTTCATCAGTATCATTATCCTCGTCATCATTATACTTGTATTCTAACCAGACATCATACTGAGCTACTATCTCGTCTTCTCCTTCAATTAAATCATATATCTCGTCAGTGGTTCTTAAGGTCATCATAGTATCCGGGTTAATTCCATACTGAATATTGTAGAAATAACCCTTTCTATTGAGAAAACCCTTTATCGGTTCATAATATCTGAAACGTGAAACAATGGTAGATATTATACTTATAAGTATAATAAAAACTACTGTCATTTGTAAAATCGTAAAAATATTCATAAGCAGATTGTGCTTAAGATTTTTTAGTCCAAGTTTAAACAGCATTTACTTTTCCTCCTTTGCTTCACGAATGGTTTTTTTGAGGAATCCGCTTATCATAAACAGAAGTACAACAAGCGTAGCCACAATATATATTCCGAAAATCAGCAGATATAGCTTAATGCTGTATGCAGATTCGATGTATTCAAAATGCTGTCCCAGCTTCGGCAGTACGAATTTATCATAAATCAGCGTTGTTGCTGCAAAAAGAGGAACTGCAATTATCATGCACTCTGACAGGAACATTGTCAGTGTCTTTGATTTTGTGCAACCGCATATTCTGAAAACTGCAAGCATTTTCATTCTTTTTGAGAGTATATACTTGTAAAGTACTGCAAAATTTATTGCTGCTAATATTGCAATAAGTATTGATATAATTATTATAGTGTTATAAAGATAATAGTTTTCCGCTTCAGGAATATCCATATCAGGAACTGTAACAGCTGACCCAAATACAGTTTCAAAATTATTTTTTACATCAATATATTGTGAATTGGTTATAGGCTTATAAAAAACTAAAACTATAAAATCCTGGAATNTAGTCNATTCATCAANAGATTCAAAAGGGAAATATNGCGTTGCCAATTGTTTATGATAGCCAATTACTTGATATTCCTTATCCTGTATCTTTATCCAACGCTTATCGCCTTCAATTCTCGTTGTGATTTCACTTGTACAGTCTACCATAGTATCTTTAAATGTTTCATCTTCTAGAGGCGGTGTTACTAACGCAACGAGGTCGCCGTTTATTTCCTGAGAATCAGTAAAATATTCTCCGCTTATCATATTACCGTTATCAATAAGTGTTTGTGCAAAATATTCTGAAGGTCTTATAGTATTATTTTTGACAACAAATCGGTTCATTAACCTGTTCCAGTCAACATCCTGCCTGCTATAAAATTCTTCAACAATAGGAAATACGAGGTACATTTTAAGAGCGTCGTTTGTTTTATCCGAAACAGAAAAAACACAGTCTTTTATTTTCTCTTTTGTTACGGAAGCATTATCATTTATCATGATGTCTATTTCTGTAAATTCGCTGCTTTCTTCTTCTTTAATAACATTGTAGTTCTGGTATAATCCATAAGAAAAGTTTATGATAAATGATGACGTGATTATACAAATAAGAACAAGAATAAATATCATTTTCTCGTTTTTTATAAATAATTGTATATTTTTTATTGTATATTTCATACTTTTCACCTTTAAATAATTTAACGAAAGATAATTCAACCTAAAAGAAGCCGAATTATCTTTCGTTGATTAGTTTTATTGTATTGTTATGAGATGAAATCTAAGTAAATTGTTTTACAGTGTCGTGTGCCATGATGAAACCGGAGTTCCGTATGGGGTTGTTGTGGAATATAAAGTTCCATAAAATTCAACGCCTGTTATAATCGAACCGCTGAAATAAAACTGACCAAAATGCAAATTAAATTACATTTTTTATTCCAACTGAATAAATTTCACAAACTTAACTGCACAAATGCAGTGATCAAGGAATCCAAACCGAGTTTGATATAGCTTCTACAGTCTGCTCGTCTGGAAACCACCATGTATCTTCTTTGGCATAGTTGTCAAGAACAATACGGTAATAATAACCACCATTAACCGAAACAGAGTATTCTGATAAAAGCTTATATGTTGCATCTTCTGAAATCTGGTTTGGAATTGTTTTTTCTGTTGTCCAATTATTCTGGTCAGAGCTTCTTTGAATCTTAATATTCTTGAAACCAATTTTCGCCATGATATCATTGCCATATACCGTTGCATTTATGTATACAGTTTTTGTACCTCCTGAACATGAAAGGGTATATCTTGCAATAAGTCCCACTGCATATACGCTAGCACCATTTTCAGCAGATGATGTGATTACTGACCTTTCTTCAGCAGCGTCTGCGTATATATTTGATGATATGGGAGACAACAATAATCCTGAAAGCATTATTGAAATAATTTTTAACTTCATTTTTTCCTCCTGTATTTTATTTACAATATTTTCCTCTATATACATTAATGCCTGAAAATATGTCAAAAGTGCCATAAAAAAATTAAATTTGTATAAATTCACAAAATTAACAGACTTAACGCATCTGTTTTATGACATATTTTCTAAAATTTTTTCACATTCATCATAATCTAAATTTTCTGCAAAAACAGAACAATCAATTCTATTATCAATAAAAACTGCTGTAAACTGTTTATCTTCTTTGAGAATATATGTTGTATGACCATTTATCTTTTCTTCGGTAACATTATATGTGTCAGTGGGAATCCCAATCGGAGGTATTTCGTCATTTGTTTTATAGTTAGTAAAGAAAAAATTTAAGACTATATTATTTTTTACATAATAGAAAAAAACAAAATCTAATTTATCATTACTTTCTTCACTGATATTTTTTAAAACAAATCCTTCTGGAATATACGATGGTGTATCTGGAAAAAAGCCATATTCAGCACATTTCGCTTTCATACCATAAGGGTCGCTCTTAGAAACGATAATATCGCCATTACTTTCAGATTGTTCTGCAGATATAGTGATTCCACCTTTAGCAAGCTGATAAGCCGCTGAAAACATATTCTGTCCAAAAACTTTCAGGGATACAGTATTCAAACCTAAAACAACCAAAAAGACGGCTACAGCAATAGAAAGTCGCTTGTATATCTTTGGGTGTTTAGATTCCTCATACTCGTCAAGCATTTTCATAACAGATTCCAAAGAACGCTTTTTGCTTTCGCTGATAATTTCCTCCTCTGTTTTGCAAATCATATCTTCAAGGTCAGAAATTAACTTCTCATCACGTTTTTCGACGGACTTGTTCATTTCTTCAGCAAAATCTTTTTTAAGGTCAGACAGAATCTTCATATCTACATTGAATAGTATACTTTTAAGTTTTTCTTTATCCATATTAATTTTCCTTTCTATATAGTAATCCCTGATTTCGGGGCAAAAGAGAAAAATAAAATTAGAGTTTGTATATACATACAAATTCGTTGCTTGTCATCAAGTGTCATCTGTTAAATATTTCTGAACTTTACACTTTATTCTCTTAATACGTTTGCATAGTGCATTAGATGTGACTNNCATGTGTNCAGCCATTTTTCGTCTTTCATGGCAGTCAGCGNTCATGTATTCAAAAAGCAGGTCAGCNTCTTCCTTATCAAGAAATCCATAGATTNCATCTGACAGTGTCTTTTCAGCANAAGCATTGGTATCAGAAATCGTTTCAGCATAATCATCAATATCGGCAAACTTAGTCGAATTTTTACTGAGATATTTTTTACATACCCTTTTGGAAGTTTCATACAGCCATGATAACAGATTTTCTGATAAATCAATTTTATTCTTCTTTTTCAGCATTATCAAAAAAACTTCTTGTGTACAGTCCTCAGCAGCATGAATATTTTTCAGGTATTTAAAGCAGAATTCATAAACATAGTTATGATATTTCTGAAATATGATACCACAAGTATCTTTATCTATCAATTGTCAACACCACACTATTAAGATTTATAACAATTATAACACATAAAAAATTAACAGTCAATAATATTACAAAATTTTATTGTGGTATAAAAAAACAGAAAATATTGATAAAACCTTTCGTCAATTTCGCCAATATATCATAATTAATTGTAGAATAATAAATCTCGCAAAGCAAATTGAATAATGTCAACAAAAAAGAAAAGAGCATCATTTTTCCGTAGTCTATGCAAAATATGATACTCTTTTTATTTATCGGTATAAGGTCACTTCGGATTTGCCCTTTTTTAGCTGTCACAAAATTTAAGGAACGCACCAGAATCGCCAACTACACAGGCTTGCCCGTCTGGAAACCTTATGAATTAAATTACTGAAATCTGCACTCATCAAATGCAGAACTGAACATGAATACCGTCCTCATCGGACACATAAACCGCATCAATCATCATAACAGCGACTTCGTGT
>WFLZ01000184.1 GCA_009177225.1 Clostridia bacterium | reverse complement strand
CTNTTTTNTGNCTAANAAGCCCTNTGTCTTTTCTGATTCTAANATGNNGGAGNGCTTTNTATGCCTGCTTGACTGATNTTTTCTGTCGAACTCACGTTATTTTATTTTAACCTAAAATCAGCTTTTATCAGTCCGAATATTTCTATCCGAATTGCACATCTGCTCATTCTTCTTTAAAACGCTACGAAATTCGGTGATGCTCCATAGTGAAACACCCAGGAAAAAGCCTAGGGGCGGTGAATTGACAGATGATGAAAAAAGAGAAAATCGCCGTATCTCACATGAACGAATCCTCGTCGAAAACGTCATTGTCTGCGATTAAATTTGATTTGCGGTATCATTAATTTTGAATCCCGAAATTAGTTTCCGAGGAGNTTTATTATATAGTACATCTTTTCCCTTCATTTCTTCCTCCTTAAATTCCAATTTACCATCTTCTTATTTAACTATTATAGCCTTGAGCAAAACGCAGGAAACAGCTAATATAGCTGAAACAGGGCAAATAAAAATAAATTTGTCACTAAAAAGTATAGAAACAGCCAACATTTTGTCGTATAATATAATTGTGAGAAAAATACGAAGGGAGTTGGCTGTTATCTATCGCCAANAAATAATACAGGATATTACATTTTTCACAAGTGTGCCTAAAGCAAATTTTTATGATAAGCTTTTTCTGAATCTCGATCTGTCTGACTTTCCTGACAGAATTGCCAGAACAGGCAGACGAGGTTATTCAAAATGCGCTCTGCTATGTGCATTTATTGTTATGAAATGCGAATGCTTTTCCTGCATCACCGATCTGCTTGATTATCTGAATAATAATCTTTTGATCGCACATTACTGCGGCTTCAATATTATGCAGCCGCTTCCGTCATACTGGACTTTTGACCGCTTTATCAGAGAGCTTGATAATGAGTACTTGAAAAAAATCATGCAAAAAGTGGTTCTGCAAGCTGCCGGACTTGGTATTATCGATACTTCTTTCATCGCTCTCGATTCTACTCCTGTTGCGGCAAATACCTGTCAGAATAATCCTAAGTCCTTTGCTAAAAACAAGTTTTCCAAGGACAATCAGCCAAAGTCAGATAAGGATTGCAGACTCGGCGTACATACCGCTTCAAATCAGCATAACGAAAGAAAATTTGAATACTATTGGGGTTACAAGAATCATGTGCTGGTTGACTGCATTACAGGCTTACCGATCTCCGAAATTACTACCACTGCTGATGTTGCAGACAGTACTGTTGTCAAAGATATTCTAAGCCAGACCAATGATTTTCTATCTATTGATGAATGTACTTTTATTGCTGATAAAGGTTATGATGTCAAGGCTGTTTATAACCTGGTCAAAGACGTTTACCACGGTGAATGTGTCATTCCGCTGAATAAGCGAAATACTAAAAATCCGAAAAAACTTCCATCGGGACATCCTATCTGTGAAGCCGGACTTGCAATGCACAAAGATGGTAAATCCTATGATAATAACAGAAACCGTCAGAAATACTGTTGTCCCTTTAAGCGTTCAAAGAACGGCTCTTGTCCCTGTAACCATAAAAACTGGAACAACGGCAAAAAGACCCGCGGCTGCACAAAATATGTTACTCTACCTGATGATTACAGACTTTCTATAG
>WFLZ01000055.1 GCA_009177225.1 Clostridia bacterium | reverse complement strand
CGCTGAATTCAGCAAATGTATCTGCCATACTTGCGGTATTGTCGTCCTTTATATCAAGCTGGAAAACTGCATATACAGGAATACCCATAAGGTCAGTCATTTCCTCGCCCTCGACTACCATTTTTTCGCACTCCCACTTACCAAGAAAAGCAGTAGGGTCAGCGTTTTTTATATATTCATGTTTTGTAATTTCAGACTTTTCATTTTTCGTTTCTTTTTTGGGTGCAGATGTTGTTATTTTTTCCGTCTTAGATTCTNTTGTTGNTTTCTCAGTCTTAGNTNTTGTTTCNGATTCAGTTTTTTCTTCGATTTTAGATGTTGTTTTCGTTTTAGCTTTTGTTTCCGTTTTGGCTGTTGTTTCCGTTTTGGCTGAATCAGAGACAGATACATCTTCTGAAACGGAACTTTCCTTTTCTGCATCTTTCGAACATGATGAAAAAACGCAGGCTAAAGCTGTACAGATAACCAGAAATGAAGTTAATTTTTTCATAGACAACCTTTATTAGTCATCTTGCTCGTCGTCCGTAACCCATANGCCGTCATTTTCGTCCTCTGCTGTTTCTCCGGTAATATCGAAATCATTCATAATGCTNTCNAGGTCAAACGGTGTAAATTCGTCAACTTTTATAAGGTATATAACATCGTCTGATTCGTCGTCACGACCTGCAAGCTTATCACCTTCAAAAGTAAAAGTCAGTGCAGAACCGTCGTCGGAAACAATTTCAATTTCAGTTTCACTTATCATACCCCATGTATATTCTACTGCGTCAGCAAGTTCAGTTTCAGCAGTAGTTGCTGTACCATCTTCTTTAATATCAAACTGGAACATCACATATATAGGAACACCCATAAAATCAGTAAGTTCCTCACCGTCGATTACCATGCTTTCGCACTCCCACTTTCCGAGAAAAGCAGTAGCGTCAGCATCTTCAAGGTATTCATGGGTTGTCTTTTCTGTATCTTCCTCAGTTTCTGCTTTGATTTCTTCTTCAGTAGTTTCCTCTGTGACTTCTTCCGTTTCTTCTTCGGTAACTGGTTCTGTTGTTTCTTCGCTCGATTCGTCAGAAACAGATGTATCCTTTGAAACGGAGCTTTCATCTTTTTCATCATTTCCACATGATGCGAATACGCAGGTCATAGCTGTACAAGCCACTAAGAGTGCAAGTAATTTTTTCATAATTTCTCCTTCCAGAACGTTAAAAAGTTAGTTTTCCTGCAAATACCGACACTTTTATGTCTTGCTATATATTATACCACGAATGAAAATTAAAGTAAATGGACGTTTCAGAAACTTTTAACGCAACTTTGAAGATATTATTATAAAATCTGCACAAAAAACACGTCAGAAAACTGTCATAAGTCATAAACAGCATTTACATGACAAGTCCTGAACGTTCTATACCCTCAATAAAGTGTTTCTGCAAAAAAATGTATATTAAAAGTACGGGAGCAATTGAAATCAGACAGCCAGCTTCTTTCCAGACAATCTGTTCCCTTGAACTTATCTGCACGGTTGTTGTATTAAAAAGATGTTTTTTAAGTTCATTGTCAAGATTTTTCAGAACAAGGGCAACAGTCTTTGTATCAGTGAAGAATACAGAACTCATATAATGGTCATTCCAGTACCACACAAACGAAAACAGAAACACCGTAATAAATGCCGGTACTGCATTCGGAATAATAACGGTTATAAAAGTTCTGAAAGCTCCGCACCCGTCAATATATGCAGCATCCTCAAGTTCTTTCGGGAGTCCCCTGAAAAACTGTCTGAAAATAAGAATCATAAGTCCGGAACGTATACCGTTTCCGGTAAGTGCCGGCAGATACATTGTAAACATACTGTCAATAAGATTAACGGTAAACAGACCTTTTATACCGACATTCATAAACTGCGTATAAAGAGGAAGTGAAATAACCTGCGGAGGTACAAGAATCATCATTATAACTATTCCGAAAAGAAACTTTTTTCCTCTGAAACTGAATCTTGCAAAACCATATCCCGTGACGGCACATGAAAACACCTGAACAAGTGAACAGCCAACATTGAGAAAAAGTGTATTTTTAAGGGTATTTCCGAAATCCATAGCTTTTATGGTATCCTGAATAACACTGAAAGTAAAATGTTCGGGAATCCATATAACAGCAGGATTATTCATATCGTTTCTTTCCCTGAAAGCACAGCTTATCATATATATAACAGGGTACATAATTATAAAACCAAGTCCGAAAAGTATGACAAATCTGAAAAAAGACCATATTTTTCCGGTTAATTTACTGATATTCAGAAAAATCCCTCCTTATTCAGATTCATAAAACACAAATTTTTCCGCAATAAAAACAATAATGCCTATTGCTGACATTACTATAATAAAATAAATCCATGACATTGCCGAAGCTTCACCGAATGCCCATTCATTTCTCATATCGCTTATACGTTCCATGACCGTATTAAGCGGACTTGTAAACGAATCTATAACTGTAAAAATGGTATTCACCAAAATAAAGGGACTTATATAAGGAAAGGTTATTTTCCAGAAATATTCCCATGAAGTCGCACCCTCTATCTGTGCGGCTTCCCTTGCTGATACAGGTATATTCTGCAATGACGCAAGAAAAATAATAATCTGTATACCGCTGTTCCACACTATCCCGAAAATATTGTCCGCAACCGCTGAAATCATACTGCTCATTTTGTCGCTTATACCGTATACGCCAAGAAATTCAAGCAGTTCACCGATTAAATCCGTTGAAAGCATTGTTGAAAACTGTGAAACATCGTTGTTTCCGGACGTTTCTATATCATCGCTTATAATTTTGTAGACAGGTCCTGTCACAATAATAACAGGCAGAAAAAATACTGCTCTTGCCAACGTCCGACCTTTAAATTTCTGATTTAGTATGACGGCGATAAACAGTGAAAATATAATAATCAGCGGAGTTTTCCACAGTGTTTCAACAAGCATATCAACAAGATATTCAGTATATTTTTCGTCCTCTGTAAGTACTTTTATATATTTGCTCATTCCGACCCATTCGGTGACGGTTTTTCCTGTGTCAACAGTAACCTCACTGAAAGAATACAACAAAGATTCAACAAGAGGAATCAGGAAAAATATAACTGTTCCGACAAGCCACACCGAAATAAAACCATATCCGTAAAGAGATTTTTTCCTTGAATACGGAATTTTTTTCTTTTCTTTCATCAGAAAATAATTCCCTCCTCCGCATAATCTGAAAGTCTTATAATATTCCCGTTAAAATCAATTGTCTTTTTGTCAAAATCAGCCTTTATCACAGTACCGTCCGACCATACTGACGTGACAAGGCTACCGGAGTTTTCAACAATATAATCCACAATTGTTGAATTATTGATACTCTGCAAAACAGGTCTGAGAATTTTATACTCAACAGATATTGTGTCAATCCACTTTTCATAGTTTGCATAATACAGATAATCAAGTTCAGTATCTTTAAGCACTCCGGTTTCCTCGTAAATCATGTCACACCGCAGACTGCTCCCCGTCACTGCCGACATAAGCAGGAGATTTTCCTCATCGGGACTGCCGTTTACAGCCGTTGAAGTATACGGAATAATTCCGTGCATTACCATCTGATAAAATGGTATATCTTCATCAAAAATATCAAAACCACTTGACGAAAGAGGAACATTTATAATATGGTTTACATATGGCAGAACATAGGCGTTNGCANCGTCGGCAAGTATTCCGTTGTTATATGAATCGTAAATTTCCGAAAAGTTTTCTGTANTAATATTCATAGTATCAAAGCGTNAAATTTTATTTTTACTGTAATCACCATAANGTAAAGTGGTAACATTCCCAAGTGAAACACCGTTGAAACCTGCGTCCGAATAATTTTCCGCAATTCCGGAAAGCACCTCGCTGAAACACTCCGGCGAAAGAATCAACTTATTTTTGCGGAAACTGNCGGGGATTCCATAAGCCAAATCGTAAGACGGTATTTNTNAATAAGTNCCAGACACCCTCACCGCCGTACCAGAAAATGAATTATNACCGTTTCCCGAACTGAAATAAATATTATCAGATACAGGATAAAATTCAAAATCATTGCTTTCAATAAAATTCATAAAGTCCGTGAAATCTTTTTTTCCGCCAAGAGTTCCGGAAGGTTTTGTCCTGATGTCTATTTTATTTTTTATACCGTCGTCAGTCCAGTTTCTGTATGAAACAACAATATCATCAACACCGCTTTCCCTGAATTTTTCAAGAATGGATTTCGCACCGTCATAGTCTGTAACGGACTGTTTCATCATGAACGGAATACCAAGAACCGATTTTTTTCGTTGAGTACCGCCGTACAAGTCAACATACAGCGGAGCAGAATTTTCTTTCTTCTGTACATTACAGTTATTCACAAGATAATTTCTGTAACATTCCGCAACGTCCACATAACTTACATTTTTCTTTGCAATAGGATAATAGAGAATTTCAATATCACCGCACTGTATGTCACCATTTTCAAAAACAGTAAGTCTTTCGCTGTTACTTCCGGCTGTATAATATGTATCAGTACTCCGCAGAACAAAAGTAAAATTACAGGTATTGTAATTACTTCCTGACTGTCCGGAAACTTTTGCCGNAATAAAAGCATTCAAGTCGCCNTTGGACGCAACCGNAAGCATAGCATTGTCATCTTNAACTNTACCGTAAACAGGCNGATAAACCTGCTCTTTTACTGAATATCTTCTTTCCGGAACTAAAGCCGCATCATCACCGTAAATGCGCTGACTGTAAGGGCTTGTCCATGTCTTTCCGTTGTTGAAATTTATCAACGCACCGCTTCCGTCGGGNATAATAAAATAACCTTTTTCCGTATCGTCCGACGCTCCGAAACTTCCGAGCAGTGTTATTTCAGTGGCGATATCTGACGGGTTTGTTTCCGATATTTCAGAAGTTTTCAGACTTGCTTTTATACAGTCTTTTNCAAGTGTATAGTCNACATAAAAACTAAATCCTGCACTATTATAATCATAAAAANGTCTTATTCCGCCGTCAATATCCATTACACTTACTTCACACGCACTACTCCCCGACCGCAGAAAATTATTATCAGAACGCTTTTCGGGAATCCCATAACGCAGGACTGCCGACGACTGTAATTCTTCTTCTGCAACCTGTGAAATTTCCGTATCACTGACGTTTTCAACAGGCGACGACCACCATATATAACCGTTTGACTTGTCCTCAAGCCCGAAAACAGCGGTTTCGTCATATACAAGAAGTCTGAACCTTTCATTTTCAAAAGCTGTACGCAATCCGCTGATATGTGAAAATTCTGTATCATCATAAACGAAAATTTCACTGTACTCTCTGTGTACATCGTTTTCAGCGTAAATACTTCCCGAAACGGTTACAGACAAAGTTACAATTATACAAATCAAAAAAATTTTTATCCTGTTCAACATAAATATCCACCGTTTTTATACCCTGATTCTGTAAACGATTTCCGTGTATACAGTTGAAATAAAAATATAAATCTGCTGAACAAGTGCCATGAACAATATAAGCAGTGCAAGCATTATGAACACAGCCACAACAGTAAGAAATATAGCTGTAAACGTCTTTGAAACAGTGTACTGATGAACCGATTTTACAGCCGAAAAAAGCAGAATTGCCGTCCATAGAGTGCCGATTATTTCAATAGTCTGCATAAAAACATATTCGTCCCTGACAAGAAAATGAGAAAGAACAGTGTTAATATAAATCTGCGAAATATACGGAACAAGAGCATAGGCACTGTAAATAAATATATTTTTCATTGTTCCCTCTCCGTCAAGCAACGTACAAACCGACCAGTTTCCAACCGTCCAAACCATAAAAACAACTATGCTCTTTATAAAGTACGGGATAATATTAAAAGTCTTGTCGTACACGGCATAAAACTGAAATCCGTACAGACGTTCATTGACAATTTCCGCAATAAAAAACAGAATCAGTATAACAAATGCTATTTTCACTGAACCGGATTTTTTCCACCGCATATCTTCAAAACCCTCTGAAACGTGAGTGACTGCGTGTTTAAGCCACTGTTTCTGCGTAAAATCCATCATGAACGCCGTTCACCTCTTTTTATTATTTTTCTGAATACTTTAACAGCAATTACTGCCATAAGTAAGACAATAAATATTTTTCCGGAATTTTCTTTCAGAAATACACTCCTGTATTCCTCGAAAGCCTTGTTGTACAACTCGGAATTTCCTGCAAGCTTTGAGTATTTCATGGAATTTTTATAATCACCGTTTCTAAGCAGGGCGAAAGCTGTTCCGGTATACGCATAGCTGTAATTTCCGTCACGTCTGAGAACTTCATACCACACTTCCAGTGATTTCGCATAATAACCCGTGTTATACAATTCAACCGCCTTGTGTACCGTTTTTCCGAATGACGTTTCAGTGAAAACAGTTATGTTGTTTTTTCGTGAATCAAGAACATAAATATTGTCGCCTGCCGACTCAATCGCCGACGGACTTTCAAAACCGCCCTCCTGCTCCGAAAGAGTTCCCATAATGAAAAGCAAATTACAATCTTCGTCATACTGAAAAATATGACCCGTGCTGAAATCAAGACAATTTATATTTCCGCTTTCAGAAATATCAATATCACATATTGATGTATCGGGAATTTTATAATGTGAAGTATCATATTTTGGCTTATAGTCACCGAAAGAAAAATCTCTCTCGGCAAAAATATTTTTTCCTGCGGAATTGAGTTTTTTTACAGTATCGGACAAAACTGACGATGACAATGTACAGGTAAAAACAAAATCGCCTTTTATGTCAAAACCTGTTATTCCGGCAGGAACTTTTCTTGTACGCCGTGCTTTTTTTCTGTCGGACATGAAAATATTTCTCAAATAATTCCCGACAACTTCCGCAGTAGGTTCAACCCTGTTTGCTCCGAAAAATCCGATAAATTCCCCCTGCGGACTGAACATTGCACAGCCTGTTGTAATATTTCCAAGAATGACATATATATTTCCCGCCTTGTCAGCAATGACACGTTTCGGGAGAAAAGTTTTCTGCTGGTCGTATATCACAGAATCCGGCTTTGTGATTTCAGCAAGCACTTCCGAATCGTGACTGACTAAAAGAATCCTCGAATTTTGTGTATCCGCTATATACATAATATCGTCTGAAACAAATATACCTTCCGGCTTGTCAAGAGTTGTTAACGAACCGTCCGGCATTTTAAATTTTTCATAAATTCCACAGGTTTCTTTCAGACTGCCGTCAACACTGACAATTCTGTTGTTTCCTGTATCAGCGACATAAAATTTATCGCCATCAAAAAATATATCACTCGGTTTGTCAAATGAATCCGCACCTATGTCACTGCCCGACACTGTACGTTCTGCAATATATCCTGCCTGTGACGGTACTGCGTCACCCCAGCGGTCGTAATTATATGAAATGTAAGGCTCGGAAGCGTGTACAGCCGATACGTTTACAATATTTCCGGCAATAAGAAACGAAAAAATCAGCGTCCGGAATTTTTTAAATATCCTTTTCAAATCTTTTTCCCTTTCTAATTCCTGATACCCGAATGAGCCATAGTTTCAATTACCTGTTTCTGTGTAAGCATGAACACCACAACAGGCGGAACAAGCATAAATACAGAAGCCGCCATAGCTATTCCGGCACGGGCAAGTNCTGTATAAGNTNTNTNATTTACAACAGTCGGCAGAGTTTNATNTTCTNCATGNAACACAAATGCCCCTGACTGCATATTCCATGACGACTGAAAAGCAAAAATAATCAACGTCATGAGAGCAGGTTTCTGATTAGGCATTACAATCTGCCAGCATATTCTTAAAAGTCCTGCACCGTCTGTCTTTGCTGATTCTATTATTGAATCGGNAACCTGACTTACANACNGCTTCATGAGAAANAGTCCCATAGGTGATGCTACTGACGGCAGAATTACCGCAAACAGACTGTNAATANGATTCAGCTTTGCCATTACCATATACTGCATTATATAAATAACATTGCTCTGATAAAGAAGTGAAATTACTATTACATTATTAATTAACTTTTTTCCGGCAAAATTACACTTGGCAAGAACAAACGCCGCCATTGAAATAAATACACACTGTAGTACAGTGACGGAAACAGTAACCGTTATACTATTAAATACATACCTTGAAAACGGTACTCTGTTCTGTCTGATAATTTCAAACATATCACTGAAATTTTTCATAGTCGGACGGAGTGTGTATAATTTCGGTGGAAATATAAAAAGTTCCTCAACAGGTTTTACGGACATAACAACAGTAAGATAAATCGGAAAAAACATGAAAATTCCCAGTACTGTGAGAAATAAAAATATAATAATGCTACCTTTTTTCCGTCCTGCCCGTCTGCACGAAGTCCTGATTTTTCTGATACGTGACATTTCTGTTTCTCCTCAGTCCGTGTATTTGCCGAGAACCCTGCTTATAACTCTGTTCACTGCGTACATAGCTATAAAAAGTATCATACATATTGCGGAAGCGTATCCCATTTCATAGCGAACCCAGCCGTAGTCATACGCATGGGTCATGATAGTATGTGCCTGATAGTCCGTACTCGGAAAGCCGACAATATTCTGTATGACTGTTCCGGCAGTAAATGAACTTACAATCTGCATGACTGATGCAAACATAAGATGTGGTTTCATTGACGGAATAACGATATATATCAGTTCCTGCCACCTGTTGCTTATACCTTCAACCGCTCCGGCTTCGTACATAGAGCGGTCAATATTCTGAAAACCTGCACGCATAACAAGAAATCCTGCTCCGAGTGAAAGCCACAACTGTACAACAATTGCAGTTCCGAGAACATAATTTCCGTCTGTAAGCCACTGTACAGGAGATGTTATAATTCCGATATTTATAAGAAAAGAATTGATATATCCGTTGATATCACCGCTGAAAATTATTTTCCATACAGAATATACGTTTGCCATTGACGGAATATAAAATATAAGCGTGAATACTGTTCTCAGCACCGACGGCATTTCATTTATCAGCCATGCAATCAGAAAACAAAGTACAAAGCTTACAGGTCCGGTAAAAAAAGCAAATATAATGGTCACTCTTATTGACTTTATGAAAATTTTGTCCGAAAGAAAAATAGCAGTGTAATTTGAAAGTCCTGTAAATTTCGGTTTCTGTACCATATTGAAATCCGTGAATCCAACCGGCACGGACATCAGAACGGGAACAACCGTAAATACCACGAAAAGAATCATAAACGGTGCAAGCATAAGATAACATTCCTTGTTTTTCCTGATTTCCGACCATATCTTTTTCAGCAATGCTATTCTCTCCTTTCGTCATCTATATTTTCATTTTTTCGGGAAATTTCGTCATTTATGTCACGATTGTACCAAAGAAACGTATCACGGGGATTTTCATGCTCATTGACTACTTCCCTGAAAGCATTCATGATATTTCTCGTAACGGCATATGACGACGGTATAACAGGTATTTCCTCCAATTCTTCACGCTGGTCAAACAGTCTTGAAAGTTCGCTGTCCGACCATGAAAGACGTTTAAGAGCCTCAGTGTTGGCGGTATCAAAACGCCCAATTGTACCGAGCAGACCCTCCGTCTGACTGCTGTAACTGACCTGTGTTTCCGTGTCCGTGAACCACTTTATAAATTCCCACGCATTTTCAATATTTTCCGTTTTTCTGAAAATAACAGCTCCGGAAGTATTTGAATTTACGGCGTGCGAAAGTATACCGTTATTTTCAGTTGCAGGAACAGGACAGAAATCCCATAAACCTCTTATTTCCGGAGCAACATAAGAAAGCTGATTAAAAAAGGTATAATCTGAAATCACAAGCGGATATTCTCCGGTTCTGAAACGGCTGAAAGCGTCGTATGACTGTTCAAAGCTGTATTCTGTATAGAAATCCGTCCACTGTTCAAACGCCTCAACCGCTTCCGCCGAATCAAAAACAGACTTTGTCTTGTCTTGATTATAATAATTTTTTCCTCTTTGCAGTAACAGCATTGCAAAAGTATGTCCCGTTTCGGTTGACGGCGAAATGTCCGACGACGGCAGAACAAGTCCGGCAGACATATAATTCCTCTGTAGCGACGGGAGCATATCAATTAAATTTTCCCATGTTTCCGGCGGAGAAGTGTAACCAAGTTCCGTAAGAATGTCAGTACGGTAAAAAAGCATGGGAAAAGTCTGCGTTATCGGCAGACCATACACACCACCGTTATATTCATAATGGGTCATGGCGTTTTTCTGAAAACGTTCTGTAACTTCCTGATAGTCGGGAAACTGTGAAACGTCAACAAGCATATCACGCACAGCAAGGTTAACAGGATATTCCCCACCCAGAAACAACGCAACATCAGGACCTTTTCCGGCAAGTGACGCTTCAACTATACCGCCAGTCACAAGACTTACAGAAACAGGAATACCCGTATTCTGCACAAAACTGTCCGTCAGTTCCCTGACGGTCTGAGCCTGTTCACGTCCGAGATTCACCCATACATTAAGTGCTTTTTCACCTGTAACGTCGGAGAGCGTCGAATAGTCCTCAAAAAAAGACCCGAAAAATGACTTTATACCAAACCACAGTGATTTAAAAAAATTTTTCCTGTACTCTGAAAACTCAACCCCTGCCGACGCAAATTCAATATAATCTATTTCAAGTGGCTGGTCACGGCAGTCCCTTATCCATGCCGAAACAGAAGTTATATTTTCCTTAATCTGCGAGAGATAAAGCGGAATTTTCAGCGGTTTTTTAATGCACTTGTCAAGAATCACAGTCATTCTTTCAATAATTGCCGCCTCTGACCCTGATGTGCCGGACAGACTTTCAATACCGTTCTGAATGTCTTTGAGTTCGTCCGAAATACGTCTGAACTCGTCAATAAGTTCGGGAATTTTTTCATGCACATAATAATCCGTGTACTTGTCGGGCGACGTACCTGTAATCATGAGAATTTTTCTGTAATATGTATTAAGTTCAGAAACAATCTTTTCAAGTTTCCGGAGATAATCGCCGATTTCACCAGNAACANACTCCATTGTAAACATATGGTCACGGTCTGCTGNAANCCATATATAGATACTTTCNTCNTCCGATTCGGGACAAGNTAAATTCCAGTCGTTATCATATTGAAATTTTACCTGATTCAGTTCTTCACAAGGCACTTGTCCGTCCACATATATTCGTCTGTTCGAGTAAAATCCCCTCATCTGATTCTGACGGTATTTTATTCCTATTTTATACCAGCCGTCACTTTTTATATCTTCTTTTTTTATAATCCATGTGGCAGACTGCAATGCTTTTTTCCAGTTCCCAGAACCGAAAGTATTATAGACTACTTTTACAGGGTCAGACGGTGAGACAAAATAATCTGCATTGTCATATGTCGGAAAAAGCGTTGAATCCGACTTATATACGGCGTTTTCGCCTTCTATTCTGAAAATATTTTCCGGAGTTGAAAAAATGTCGGCAGAACCTTTATATTCCCTGTATGAGGGAAGTTTTTCAGGATTATAGAATTTAAAACTCTCAATGACAAATTTCGCTCTTTCGGANTCAANAGTAATTTCATGATTTCCCTTTTCAAGATAAAAAAAGAGTGGTTCACTGAAAAGCCCGTCAATATCCTTGAAATCACTGTCCTGCCACATTCCTTGCTGAACCTGCGGAGAACGTACCCGATTTCCGTGCGAATCCGTATAAATATCATTTTCATTGACCCATACTCTGTTAAGAGTTATGCGTGAAGCCGTATCATATGGAATTTTTCCGTCAATACTCATTGAAAATTCTATTGCGGAACTGTCTGATTCAAGCGGAAAATAAGTCATATTCACGCAGTAAATACCCGTTTCATCGATATTTACATTATAGGAAATTTTTCCTCCACTGCTTTCCCATATAAGAACATTTTCTTTTAGACCGTAACTGCCTGTGGAAAAATTTCCGTTTTCTGCGGAAACATAATCTTTTCCATAAACTTCAGTTACTTTGTCGGGACGTTTTTCCGAGCAATACAAATCATAATAGTCACTGTATGAAAGCCTGTCAGTATCTTCGGTATCAATGCGGTAATAATCCTCACGCATAGCTGAAACTGTTTCTGCTGATAGATTGAAATTTTCTTCCGCAAATGCCGAAAGTACACCGTTTCCCGACAAAACAGCAAACGACATTACACATGACAACAGCACAAGCCAGAATTTCTTTATCAATAATAAATCACCTGCATTTCTATAAAACAAGTATATCAATTTTGTAACGTACTGTCAAGAATTATCTGCCAACATAAAAAACAAAGACGGTCAAAAGACCGTCCCACGTTATTTTTTATCTGAAAGCTTTCTGATTTCCTCCTGCACAATACGTTCCATATCGCATATAACCTTATATTTCGCACGGTCGGGAGTAAGCCTGTAAAGTTCAACAAGCTGTTTTTCGTCGCTGTTCAGGTCGCTACGGAACTCTCCGAAAAGTATATAGTCAATTGATGTATTCAGATAATCGGCGATTTTCATAAGAATGTCACCATTAGGTAAACTACCTCTTTTCCAGTTGCCAGTACTTCCGGTAGCAATACCAAGCTTACTAAGCATATTGGTTACAGTTGTTCCCCTTTCCTTGCAAATATTACGCAGTCTTTCATAAAACGTCACAAATATTACCTCCTTGTTTTGTAGAAAACACACAAACTTACATAAATAAGCGATTTTCGCTTGACAAATTCATAAAAATGAGTATAATATAATTATAAGCATGAAATAAAAAAATATATCAGCTTAACTATATATTATATCATAATCCGGCTTTTTCTGCAATAAAATTGTCGGATTTTGTTTTGATATGTCGAAATATGTCAGTTCTTTTTATATCTTATAGTGTTTTATGCATATATCCAGTTTTGCGAGATAAAATCAGTGTATTTTTGTTGTATAAATCAAAAACCAGACTTTTTTCTGAAAAAAACACGTAAAACTGCAATTTTAAAATAAAAGTATTTACTGTATTTACGTTGGAAGTATTTTTTATAATTGAAATTTGTATATTTTCAATAATAAACAGTTAAGTCAGTATGGCAGGAAATAACATATTATTTAATCTTATTATAAATCTATTGACAAATGACAAATTTTGTGATATCATTATGATATCACAACGTGATAATATTTTTAAAGGAGAAAATCAATATGGAAAAAGTCCTTGAAGTAAAGGGACTTACCAAGCAGTATACAAAAGTACTTGCTGCGGATAATGTTTCTTTCGACATAGGCGAGGGGGAAATATTTGCCCTCATAGGTCCTAACGGTGCAGGAAAAACCACCACCATCAGAATGATTTCAACGCTTCTGAAAGCAACTTCCGGCGATGCTGTAATAGCAGGTCACAGTATTAACAAAGCACCCGAAAAAGTAAGGGAATGTATTACATATCTTCCCGACGAAGCAGGTGCTTACAAAAATATGACCGGTATAAACTATCTTAAATTTATGGCGGGACTTTTCTATACAGACCCCAATAAAATTATTGAATGTGTAAACCGTGCAAAAGAAATCTGCGGACTCGGCGACAGGCTTAACGACAAAATCGGCAGTTACAGCAGAGGTATGATAAGAAAACTTCTTCTTTCAAGAGCCGTTATGACAAAACCGAAGCTTGCTATTCTTGATGAGCCAACCAGCGGACTTGATGTTATAAACGCTATAGAAATACGAAAGATGATAAAAAAACTTGCCGGTGAAGAGGGTATGTCTTTCCTGCTCTCGTCGCACAATATGCTTGAAATAGAGTTTGTTTCCGACCGTGTGGGAATTATTGCAAAAGGTCATCTTATGGTGACGGGTACGGGCGAAGAACTCAAAAAGCGTTACAACGCTCCAAATCTTGAAGAAGTTTTTGAAAGGGTGGTGATTGAGAATGAAATTCATTAACCTGCTCCAGAAAGAACTTAAAGAATTAATCAATGTACAGATGATTTTAAGTCTTGTGGTTATTTTGGCAATGCTTTCCATTATGGGAAACGTCACTAAAACCGCTATCAATGACGCTGTTGAAGAAAGTACGA
The DNA here is from genome assembly GCA_009177225.1 of Clostridia bacterium. Taxonomy (GTDB): domain Bacteria; phylum Bacillota; class Clostridia; order Oscillospirales; family Ruminococcaceae; genus Ruminococcus. The sequence continues at coordinate 1,531 of WFLZ01000055.1, read as the reverse complement.
ATCCCAAAATAAATATAAGTGNCCGTNNNNATACTGATTTTANAAAAAGTNTGATAGAAATNCTTAGAAGCNCAGGTGCAGAAGTTACGGNGTTTGATACGGACGGTGACGACTATGCCGGTATTCTCAAAAAGAACGATATAAAAAATCTTGTTATTTTACCTGAAGGATTTACAGAAACTATTGAAAAAAATGAACGNCCTGANGTTCTTACAGTTNCACGAATGACNTCCGCTGCCACAATGNCCAATATATCGACAGGTACTTCCGGTGCGGTTGCACTTATTCAGAACTGTATTGCAAATACTATTGCTACAAATTCCGGAATGACACAGGAAGAATTTGAACTTGTGGAAAATCCGATTGTGCTGAAAGAAAATACAGTTGTTGACGACAAATCCGCCGGAACTTCCATTGACCTTATAATTAATAAAATATCCATGCAGAATATGATTCTTCCTATTATTGTATTTCTGCTTATCACGATGACTTNACAGTCTCTTATAANTTCTATTTCCAACGAAAAAATAGACAAAACACTTGAAACCCTGCTTTCTTCACCTGTTTCAAGAACATCAATTATAACTGCAAAAATGCTTGCCGCTGCTGTTGTGGCACTTATCAATGCCGCTGTTTATATGGTGGGATTCTCGGGAGTTATAAAAAATTCCTCCGCTGATGCAACAGAAGCACTGACTTCCGGTGTACTCGGAGATTATATTTCAGTCGATGATGCTATAGCACAGCTTGGTCTTTCACTTTCAGTCGGCGACTATATACTTGTAGGATTACAGCTTTTTCTTACTATAATGATATGTCTTTCCGTTTCGATAATGCTCGGTGCTTTGGTCAATGATACAAAGTCGTCACAGTCTGTTATAATGNNTNNNATNATGCTTGCAATGGTANNATATATCANTTCAANGCTTGCAGATATAAANNCGCTTNCCATGANAATANNNATATTAGTTNATNNTATACCATTCACANATACATTCTCCGGNNTATCAAATCTCATGTTCGGAAACGACACAATATTCATATTCGGTCTTATATATCAGACAGTTGTATTTTTTATATGTATGTTCTTTGCACTCAAGCTATTCAATTCGGACAAGATTCTTACCATATCACTCAATTTCGGACAGAAATCAAAATACAACAGAAAAAAAAGCAAAAACAAAGACTGATAAAAACGGACGTTCTGAAAATGAACGTCCGATTTTTTATTATTTTGTGGAAAGCTCAGCGTATTTAATGAGAACTTGTGAGGCGTCAACCGCATCAACAAAGCCATCACCGTTGTAGTCACCGAGAGTTTTTCCTACATATGACGTTGAATCGGTAGAGTTTTTAGAATAAGCTATAAGTATTTGTGTAGCATCAACAGCATCAATAAAACCGTCGCAGTTAACGTCACCTTTCTGTACTTTTGTATTGTAATTTTCCCCAATATAATAGTCTAAACTGCCGTTTTCATCAAAAGTCAGAAGAACGTCATTCAGAGTAGAAATTGCCTCGTCCTGCACTT
>WFLZ01000200.1 GCA_009177225.1 Clostridia bacterium | reverse complement strand
GTGACCTCCGTTTTCACTTCGTTTTTCCTCTCTTTTCAAGAATTACTCTTTGTTTTTAATTTTACTCAAAACTTCAACCCCGATTTCTATTCCGAAATCGGGGTTTTTCGACAGACTGAGAGACTTCAAAATTGAAGTCTCTTTTTTGTAATATTCAATTATAAAAGATATTTATTATCTGTGATGACCGCCACCACCGTGACCACCGCTATGACTATGACCGCCTCCACCGCTTCGGTGTGAACTTCCACCGCCACTACTGCTTGATTCTATTTTTCGTTTTGTAGTGTATGTACGTAAAAATGTATCTGTGCTTCTGTGGAAAACAGTCTTTTCGTTTTTGATGTATACACTGGAGTTCTGACTTTTCTTGAATTTATATCTGCTTTTTGTGACAAAGAAAACTATTAATGAAACTATAAGTCCTGCTACAAGAAATATTGCAAGAACTATTATATTAAACATAATCGGCTTATGTTCCGAAACAACAAATTCACCGTTTTTCATAAACATATATTTTCCGGAAGATTTATCGTGATAATATTCAAGCGGATTCGGCTTTGTATTGCTGTATGTTTTAAGTATGCTTAAAAATGCCTGTACTGCGTTCTGTATATCTTCTGCATAGACTGTCTGTGAAGATGACGGAAGATATTTATCTATATAGTCAAACATTCTGTCAATATTTTTCTCATAAATCAGAACAGCCTTTCCGCTTGTTGATATATAGTCATAAGCAGGGGAACGTCCCGACAAGTCCATATAATAAAATACACCATCTGCATTCTCGCCGTACATTTCATCAAAGAAATCATCTGCAAAACATTCTATTTCATAGTCACTGCGGTAACGGTCGTTATCACCATCACCTGCAACATAAATATATATATTCATTTGAAGTTCTTCAGCCGTTTTCTGTACAAGTAATTCAAGTTCTTCGGGGTTTTTTACTTTTTGTGTACAGTCAAGTAAATGACTGTTTGCAGAAATTCCGTCAAAACCTTTTGCAATATTTGTCTTTGCTGCCGACTGAATAACAAGCAGTATTATCATTACTGCAACAAGGGCAATGTTTATTATAAGTAAAACAGATTTTTTCATTAAAGTAATGCACCTCCCAGCAGAAATCCGACAACTGCCACAGCCAGACCTATTGCCGTGCTGAAAAGTTTGAGTTTTGTCTTGTCGAGGGGGGGAGTGCCGGCAAGCTTTCCGGTCTGTCCGTTTATTGCAAATTCATAGACTTTGTCGTTGTACTTATATGTCATGAACCACACAGGGAGCATGATATACTGCCATTTTGTACTCATGATATTATAAGATTCACTGTTGACTGAAAGTGAAGAATATCCCTTTATACTGTCATGGACAAGCTTTCTTCCTGCCTGAGACGCTCTTTCACGTATTCTCGGAAAAACTGCTGATTTGTCAACATCAAACTTGTCGGCAAAAAATCCGCTTAAATATGACATTGAAAATTCCTTTAAATCATTATAGTCAAACGGTTCTATTGATTCCATAAGCAAATCTTCAATCTTGCTTTCACCGTCTGCTGGGATTCCGTCCGCCAGTATGTCTGCCTGACGGATTACACTAAATTCTCTTGTTTCTGTATAACGGTAACTTCCTGATGTCCATGAACGCACCTGCTTGCCTATTGCATTGAGGTCAGCTTTCATTTTGCAGTCTGCAATCNNGNAAGGCACATATANACCGGTCATTTTTTCAATCTGTTCNTNTGATTTNAAGTNANNANGTACANANCATNTGNCTTTTATCCAGTCTTTGAAACAGTTTACAGCNTTTTCTCGTGTATACTTGANACCTATTACTTTNTCAGGTTTGTATTNTCCGGTGAGTTTTCCGGCAAGTATTACGNGATTATGACAGTAATAGCAGAAAAGTGCGGTCTGCTGGTCGTCAGCCATTATGTCAGCACCACAGCTTGCACAGTGATAAAGGTTAGTATGTTCTTCAAAATCCTGCTGTTCGTGTATTTCCTCTGCACTCGGCGTTATATTTTCTGTTTCGGCGTTTATTTCCTGCATTTCTTCAAGGGTAAATTCGCTTGAACAGTATTCACAGCCGAATTTCTGCGTCTGCGGCATGAATTTTAAATCAGCGTTACAGTTGGGACATTTGTATTCTGTTGATTCCAATTGATTTTCACTCCTTTATGTGTTGTTCTTATAAATATATCATATTCAGGATTTATTTGCAATAGAAATTTTCAATATATCCAGATTTATTTTGCATATGATTAACTATACAGGGTGTTTTTACTGAATTTTTGTCGAAAAATGTTGACATTTTATATATTTTGTGATACTATAAGTATAGTGATTATTTTGTCAAGATTTTTTTAACTGTTGGTGATTTCTGTTATCAGCAGTTTTTTTATTATTATTTAAAGAAAACACTTTATTGAGGGGGAGGATTACTTCATACTTGAATTAACTAACGACGAAATTCGTCGTCAGTTCGGAGCAGGAAAAAACGCCGGAAAAACAATGACTCTTATAACAGAAAACGGATATCTTATGCTTGTTCTGTTATCGGCAGAGTACACAACAGACCAAAGAGAACAGCAAAAAGAAATTTAAGTACTAACAGGAAACATTTTATTGATAGAGAGGATTACTTCAAAGTTTGTGCGTACGAAATTCGTACCAACAAAACTATTGATATATCGCCAAAAACACACTTTAATGAAAAGGAATGATAAAAAATGTATGAACTTATCAACAATGTACCTTTACAGATTAAGGAGTACAACGGACAGCGTGTTGTAACTTTCAAGGATATCGACAGAGTACATAACAGACCGGAGGGTACAGCTCGCCGTAACTTTAATACTAATAAAAAACATTTTATCGAAAGAGAGGATTACTTCGTACGAAATTCGTACGAAGCAAAAAAAGAATTTAGAATTATAGCTCCAAACGGACTTATACTTGTAACAGAGAGCGGTTATCTTATGCTTGTGAGGTCATTCACAGATGACCTTGCATGGAGTGTACAGCGTCAGCTTGTTAATACCTATTTCAAAGCACAGGTAATTAATAATTCATATGCTGAACTTCTTAAACTGTATAATGATATGAATTCAGATATTGAGGAAATTAAAAACACTGTAAAAACGCTGGACAAAAATGCCGACAGAAGAATGAACTGTGTTATGAAAGCTATCAAAGAATCTATAATGGAAACTTCATGTACAACTGCTCAGTCATTAATACCGTGTTTCCTGTATACGCACAAAAAATTAAAGAAATTATATAAAAAACTGAACAACAAGTAAGATTTCTCCTTTCTGAAATTATTTTCTTAACTGTTTGTGATTTTTGTTATATTTAAAAAAACAATTGTCTTTGTGAAACAGTCTGTATATTATGATGTTTGTAAAGTCTTGACAAATTTATTGAAACATATTATAATTATAATATACACAATAATTGTAAAAAAGAAAGGGATGACGATATTTATGGAATATAAATTTTCTTCTATTACTCCGGAAATACAGAAACTTGCTGAAAAATCACTTGAGGGTTATAAGATTAATCCTGAACTCTATATGCAGTACGATGTTAAACGTGGTCTGCGTGACCTTGACGGAAACGGTGTTGTTGCCGGTCTTACCAACATAAGCACGATAAAAGTGCTTGACACTGGTGACGGTATGACTAATCACGGAGACGGTAAGCTCTATTACAGGGGAATTGATGTTGAAGATATCGTCTCCGGCTTTATAAAAGAGAAACGTTTCGGTTTTGAGGAAACTGTATATCTTCTTCTTTTCGGAAGTATGCCGTCTGAAAACGAACTTGCTGAATTTAAGAAAATTCTTGCTGATTTCCGTGAGTTGCCCACTACATTCACGAGAGACGTTATAATGAAAGCTCCCAGCGACAATATGATGAATACTCTTGCCAAAAGCGTTCTTGCCCTCTATTCTTATGACGATGATGCTAATAATATTTCTGTTCCGAATGTTATGAGGCAGTGTATTGAACTTATCACGCTTTTCCCTGTACTTGCGGTTTATGGCTACAATGCCTATAAGTATTACAACTGCGGGGGAAGTCTTTTCTTTCATGACCCCGACCCGAATCTTTCAATTGCTGAAAATCTTCTCTATATGCTCCGTCCAAACAAAAAGTATACAGAGCTTGAGGCGAGGATTCTTGACCTTGCTCTTGTTCNTCATNCTGAANATGGCGGCGGTAATAACTCCNCTTTTACAGTACACGTTGTATNTTCTTCCGGTACTGATACCTATTCCGCAATTGCTGCGGCTCTCGGTTCGCTTAAAGGACCTAAGCATGGTGGTGCTAATATAAAGGTTGCTATGATGTTCGACGATATGAAGGAAAATATCAAGGACTGGACAGACGAAAATGAAGTAAAGGATTATCTTAAAAAGTTACTTCACAAGGAAGCTTTTGACCGTACAGGTCTTATTTATGGTATGGGACACGCTGTTTACTCACAGTCTGACCCTCGTGCAAAGGTTTTCAAGGGATTTGTTGAAAAGCTTTCAGCCGAAAAGGGCAGACATGAAGAATTTGCTCTCTATTCGCTTGTTGAAAAACTCGCTCCGGAAGTTATCGCAAGTGAACGCCGTATGTTCAAGGGTGTTTGTGCAAATGTGGACTTCTACAGCGGATTCGTTTACAGAATGCTTGGCATTCCTGACGAATTATTCACGCCTCTTTTTGCAGTTTCAAGAATCTCCGGCTGGTCTGCTCACCGTATTGAAGAACTTATCAACTCAAATAAAATTATCCGTCCGGCTTACAAGGCTATTTCTCCCATGCACGAATACACAGATATGGAAAACCGTATGGATTAAACAGGTGTAAACATAATGGATTTAGTTATCGAAATAATCGCTGAATTACTTTTTGATGGTATCTTTGCTGTTAGCAAGGGTAAATATCCGCTGTGGTTAAAGATTCCTGCTGTTTTGATTTTATCTTTAGTATATATATCATTAATCGGATTTATCGGTTTTATAGGAATAAGCAGTATCTCAAAGGGGCATTTTATCGGTGGAACAGTTATTCTTATTATAGATATACTTATAATTGTTTTCGTCTTAAAAAATTTATTTAAAATTAAAAAATAATTATATTAATTAAGTGAAAGGATTTGATTGAAAATGAACAATTCAACACAGCTTTTTAATTTCAACGGTCTTACCTGCGTGAGATTACAGGCAGGCGGTTACGAGGCTCTCGTTGCGTATGAAGTCGGCTCTAATGTTATCCGTCTCAGAGACAACAGGAAAAATATGGAGTTTTTCCGCTTTAATCCCGACAATACCGCTGACGACATAAAGCAGTCCGCAGAAGTATGGGGTCTCCCTACTCTCTATCTGCCTAACCGTTTCGCTGACGGCGTTCTTAAAACTTCCGATGCTGTCTATCATCTCCCCGTAAACGAAAAAGCTCCGTACAACAATCACATTCACGGTTTTCTCCACAAGAGAGAACACGAGATTGTTGAACACAATGCAGACGCTAACTGTGCGTGGCTTGTTACCCGTTATGTGTACGACGAAAGAGACGAGTTCTTCCAGTATCTTCCGGTAAAGTTCACCGCTGAATATACTTTCACACTCTCTGAACACGGTCTTGAACAGAATATTAAATTTATTAATAATTCTGACGTTGTTCTGCCGATGTCCCTCGCTTCTCACACAACTATAAATGCTCCGTTTGTTGACGGTGCTAAGGAAAGCGATATCCGTCTTACTGTTCCGGTAGGAAAGAAGTGTGAACTCAATGAGCGTTGTCTGCCTACGGAAGTTCTCCGCTCGCCCGAAGATTATGACCTTGAATATAAAAACGGCACTAAGTGTCCGGTACTTCAGGTCTGTGACAATGATATGTATTTCGGTGAGTGTACAAAGCTCGAAGGTCAGGAGTTCCACGGTGTAATTGCTGAAGATATCGCAAGCGGTAAAAAACTCTGCTATGAGGTTTCCGATGAATATAAGTTCTGGATTATATGGAATGACAGGGGATTCAATCATTATTTCTGTCCCGAACCTATGACGGCTATGATTGACGCTCCTAATCTCTCACTTCCTGCTGATATGACCGGTTATGTCGAAATAAAGCCAAATAATACCTTTAAAACTCATCAGAGATTTTTCAGCCGTTAAATCATAATCAAATAAATTCATTGGGTTACATAATTTTTTGTCAAAATGCACAAAAAAATGCTGAAAAATAATACATAGGAATTTTTCGCTAATCTATTGTAATAAAATGAAAAGTATGATATAATGTTAGAAAATGCGGTTGCCCCGCTTTTTCGGAACTGGAATATTGTTCCCAATGTAATAAAAAAGGAGTAAAATTATGCAGAAGTTCGGATTTTTTGACGACGCTAACAAAGAATACGTTATTAATTCACCCAAAACACCTTATCCGTGGATTAACTATCTCGGTACTCAGGAGTTTTTCTCACTGATTTCCAATACCGCCGGCGGTTATCACTTCTTCAAGGACGCTCGTCTCAGAAGAATTACACGTTACCGTTACAACAACATTCCTGTTGATATGGGCGGACGTTATTTCTATATCAATGACAACGGCTCTATCTGGTCTCCCGGTTGGGCTCCTGTCAAGGCTGACCTTGATGAGTACGAATGCCGTCACGGTATGGGCTACACAAAGATTCATGGTGCAAAGAACGGTCTTTCCGCTGACGTTACTTTCTTCGTTCCTCAGAACTATCAGGGCGAAATTCAGAGAGTTACTCTTAAAAATACAGGTTCTGACAAAAAGACTTTCACTCTGTTCTCTTTCATTGAGTGGTGTCTCTGGAACGCTCAGGACGACAGCACAAACTTCCAGAGAAACTTTAACACAGGTGAGGTTGAAGTTGAGGGAAGCACTCTTTTCCACAAGACTGAATACAAGGAAAGAAGAAATCATTTCGCTTTCTATACTGTAAACCGCGATATCGATGGTTATGATGCTGATAAGGAAGCTTTCATGGGTCTTTACAACGGCTTTGAAAATCCGCAGGCTGTAGTTGCCGGTAAGTCCACTAACACAGACGCTGACGGCTGGTCTCCTATCGCTTCTCACTCAATCAATATCACTCTTGAAGCAGGTGAGTCAAAAGACCTTATCTTCATTCTTGGTTACGTTGAAAATCCTGTTGAAGAAAAGTTCAATGCTGACGGTACAATGAATAAGTCCCGTGCTTACGCCATGATTGAACAGTACAACACTGTTGAAAAGGTTGAAGCTGCCTTTGAAGCTAACAAGAAGATGTGGGACGAACTCCTCGGCAAGTACAATGTAAATACTCCTGATGACAAGATGAACCGTATGGTTAATATCTGGAATCAGTATCAGTGTATGGTAACGTTCAATATGTCACGTTCTGCTTCATATTTTGAAAGCGGTATCGGTCGTGGTATGGGCTTCCGTGACTCAAATCAGGACTTACTCGGTTTCGTTCATCAGATTCCCGACAGAGCAAGAGAGCGTCTTATTGACCTCGCTTCAACTCAGTTCGAGGACGGCGGCTGCTATCACCAGTATCAGCCTCTCACAAAGAAAGGTAACGACGAAATCGGCGGTGACTTCTCTGATGACCCGCTGTGGATGATTCTTTCTGTTGCTGCTTACATCAAGGAGTCAGGTGACTATGCTATTCTTGACCAGCTCGTTCCTTATGACAACGACGAAGGCAAGGCTCAGCCTATGATGCACCACCTCAAGCAGAGTTTCTACAGAGTTGCTAATAATGTTGGTCCTCACGGTCTCCCACTCGCTATGCGTGCTGACTGGAATGACTGTATCAACCTCAGCTGTTGGTCATATGAACCCGGCGAATCTTTCCAGACTTCTACTTCTCCCAAGTACGGCGAAGACAAGTATTCAAAGGTTGCTGAATCTCTTATGGTTGCAGGTCTCTTTACTTACGCAGGTCCTGCTTACGTTGAACTCTGTAAGAAGATAGGCGACGAAGAAGGTGCTGCTGCTGCTCAGGCTGAAATCGACAAGATGAAGAAGAATATCATGGAATACGGTTTTGACGGTGAGTGGTTTATCCGTGCTTACGATGACCTCGGCAGAAAAATGGGCTCAAATGAGTGTGAAGAAGGTAAAATCTTTATCGAACCTCAGGGCTTTATGGTTATGTCCGAAGTTGGTAAGGAAGTTGGTGCTGACATCAAGGCTCTTGACAGCATTGACAAGTATCTTAATACTGAACACGGTCTTGTACTCAATAACCCTGCGTTCACAAAGTACTATCCGGAATTTGGCGAAATCTCTACATACCCCGGCGGTTACAAGGAAAATGCCGGTATCTTCTGTCACAATAATGCTTGGATTATCTGTGCTGAAGCTTATGCAGGTCGTGGCGACAAGGCATTTGAATACTACAGCAAGATTGCTCCTGCTTACAGAGAAGAAAAGTATTCCGACCTCCACAGAACTGAACCATATGTATACGCTCAGATGATTGCCGGTAAGGACGCTAAGAGACATGGTGAAGCTAAGAACTCATGGCTTACAGGTACTGCTGCTTGGAACTTTGTTGCTGTTTCTCAGTATATTCTCGGTATCGCTGCTGACTGGGACGGTCTTAAGGTTGACCCGTCTATTCCTCACGAGTGGGACGGCTTTACTGCTGTAAGAAAGTTCCGTGGTGCTACTTACAACATCACTGTAAAGAACCCTGACCATGTTTGCAAGGGTGTTAAGTCAATGACTGTTGACGGTCAGGCTGTAGAGGGTAATGTTATCCCTGCTGCCGCTGACGGCGTTCACGAAGTTGAAGTTATTATGGGTTAATTCCATTCTTGAATAATAAAGGACTGTTTCGTCTCCGGACGGGACAGTCTTTTTTTTGTGCATAATAAAAAACGGATTCCGAAGAATCCGCCCTTTTCTTTGCAGCAAAAAGTTTTTTTCATTATCTTTTAATTTCCTCCTTTTCAAATAAAATAGTTCTTTCCTGAAGGACAAGCTTGTAACCATATTCCTTTGCTTTTCTCGCAACCGTAGATTTTTTCACCAGATATGTATTGTTTTTCGGAATATTCAATCCCGTTTTTCCTTTATATTGGCTTTCTGTCAAGCTGAACTGTTCGCCTAATTCCAGTAGTTCTATGATTTTATCAAGCTTTGGTGATGGCATATTTTACCTCCTATAGTTATCTTTAAAAAATTTGTTTTTTTTATTTCTGTTTAATCTGTCTTTGTCTCTCCTTAATCCGTCTTTGTCTTTCCTTATACCGTTGTTTTTGTCTTTTCTTTTTATTCATTGAATGTTCATCAGTTGGATTTGGATTAACAGGTTTGCAGGCTACAATAATAATGCCGAATATTCCAAGCAAGAATCCCCACCAGAAACCACCGTCATAGCCTTTGTCTTTTGAGATTGTTTTAGTTACAAATCCCATGATACCAAAGAGTATAAATGTACCTATAGGGTATGCTACTGCTACTAACATATCTTCCACCAAGTTATTCACCTCCCATAATTATCTGTGAAAATTTGATTTTTAGTACTGTTAAGTACTAACATTTATAGTGTACCATAAAAATATGCTAAAGTCAATGTAGAGCTGATTTTTTTCAGAAAAATCAGCATATTCTACAAATGACGGAGATGATTTTTATGTATTTTCAAAGATTAAGGGATTTGCGTGAGGATAAGGACATGAATCAGACACAGATTGCGGAAATTCTTAAAACAAAACAGACTGTCTATTCACGTTATGAACGTGGTTTTCAGACAATTCCCGTAGAACACCTTATAACACTGGCAGATTTTTACGGTGTTTCAACTGACTATATTCTTGGTCGGACAAACGTCAAGGAAGTAAACAAATAACATAGGTTTATCAATATTGACGGGATTGCTTTAATATGATATAATTTGGGTATAATTTTATATGAAAGGACGTTTTATTTGAAGTCAAATTTTTTTCGGGGTATGTCACACGGTATACCAATAGCACTCGGTTATCTTTCTGTTTCGTTCGGATTCGGAATAAAAGCGATAAACGCCGGTTTATCGGTTTTTGCCGCCTCTGCGATTTCCGCAACAAATCTTACTTCTGCCGGACAGGCTGCCGGAGTTGACATAATTGCCGTCGGCGGTACGCTTATTGAAATGATACTTGTCCAGCTAACCATTAATATAAGGTATTCACTTATGGCGTTGTCACTTTCTCAGAAGCTTGACCGGAAATTTACACTTCCTCACAGGTTTATTGCATCATACGGTATAACAGACGAAATCTTTGCGGTATGTTCCGCACAGAAACAAAAACTTACACCTGCATATATGTACGGAATGATTCTTATTGCGGCAGTCGGGTGGGTTACAGGTACGGCTCTTGGTGCGGCAGCAGGTCAGTTATTGCCGGAAAGTATTTCAAGTGCTTTGGGTATTGTTCTTTATGGAATGTTTATGGCTGTTATTATACCTCCTGCACGAAAACAGATAAGTGTATTTTTAGTTGTAATATCGTCGGCGATTGTCAGCATAATTTTTAAATATGTACTTACTGCTGTATCGACAGGTTTTGCTGTAATTATAAGTGCAGTGATTGCTTCCGTTATAGGTGCGTTGTTATTTCCTGTAAAGGATACGGGGGAAAGTGAATCATGAGTATTGCTTTATATATAACCATAATGGCAGTTGTTACATATCTTATCAGAATGATTCCTTTTGCTTTTTTCCGTAAGAAAATTAAATCACATTTTTTCAGAAGTTTTCTGTATTACATACCTTATGCTGTTCTCAGTGCCATGACAATTCCGGCTATCTTCTACAGTACAGGAAATATGCTGACGGCTATTGTCGGAACGGTGACGGCTTTTATACTGTCGTACTTTAACTTACCACTTATCGTTGTGGCACTTTCCGCAACCGCAATGGCGTTTATTGCAGGTCTGTTTTAATATGAAAGAAAATTTGTTGATATAACACAATTTTTTTACAGATTTTTTGTGCATGTATACAAACTTAAAATTTATTTTTTCAATATTCAATGGTTTTCCGTTGAATCATACCTCTTTTCAGCCCCCTTGTGAACGGTGATTCCGCTCATAAATGAAAGGAGGTTTTTTATTTTTGCCTGTACGAAATCCTAAATCAAAAAAGTACGCCTTCTGCTGTTATTATGTTACTCTCGGTGATGTGACAGAATCGGCAGTAAGGGCAGGTTTCAGCAGAAAAGATGCTCTTACAGAGGGGATAAAACTGCTTGAGTCGGAGGAATGCCGGAATATTATTTCACGTCTGAAAAATGTCGTTTCAGACAGCGGTAATGTTTCGGCAGGTCTGAAAAGACTTGCTTTCGGAAACTGTTCTGATGCGGTTTATCTTGTGTTTGCCGACGAACTTCCTCCACCGGACATTATTGAACGTCTTGACCTGTTCAATGTTTCAGAAATCAAGCGTGTCAAAGGCGGTGGCGTTGAAGTAAAGCTGTTTGACAGGCTCAAGGCTCTTGAAAAACTCTTTGAACTGGAAAATGCTTTCTCCGACAGGGACAAGGCTGCTGATTTGATTGAAGCACTTTCTGCTTCGGCTGAGGACGGTGAAACTGTAGATGATTAAAAAGCTTTCCCGAAAGCAAAAACTTACTATGAACTGGTGGAAAAATCCAAAGTACGCCGATTACGATGCAGTTATTTGCGACGGTGCTGTAAGAAGCGGTAAAACGCTTTCAATGTCACTGGGATTTGTTTTCTGGGCATCTTCAACGTCTGACGGTGGTGCTTTCGCCGTATGCGGTAAAACTGTTACTTCTCTCCGCAGAAACGTTATAACTCCGCTTATTCCAGTTTTAAAGGAGTACGGTTTTACGTGCATTGAAAAGGTAAGCAGAAACTACATTGATATTACTTTTATCGGCAGAACTAACCGTTTCTATCTTTTCGGAGGAAAGGACGAAGGTTCTGCTTCACTGATTCAGGGAATTACCCTATCGGGCGTTTTTCTTGACGAAGTTGCTCTTATGCCGAGGTCGTTTGTTGAGCAGGCTCTTGCAAGATGTTCTGTCAACGGTTCAAAAATGTGGTTCAACTGCAATCCCGATAATCCGAGTCACTGGTTTTACAATGAGTGGATTAAAAAATCAGCTGAAAAACACGCTTTGTATATTCATTTCACAATGGACGATAATTCGTCGCTTTCACAGAAGCTCAAAAACCGTTATAAGCGTCTTTATTCGGGAACTTTCTATGAACGTTTCGTACTCGGAAAGTGGACTGCTTCAGAGGGGGTTGTATATCCCATGTTCAGCAGTGAAAATCATGTTTACAGCGGTGAGGTGGAGTGTGAACGTTTCGTTATATCATGTGATTACGGCACGGTTAATCCGTCGTCTTTCGGTCTGTGGGGACTAAGCAATAATATATGGTACAGAATAAANGAGTACNATTATTCCTCGNAAAAAGAGGGCGTTTCCCGCANGNACGAAGAACATTATTCCGCTCTTGAAGAACNTGCCAGCAACTATAATATCAGCAGGGTTATCGTTGACCCGTCTGCTGCAAGTTTTATTGAGTGTATCCGCAGACACGGTAAATTCAGAGTGGTTAAAGCCAACAACGATGTAATTACTGGTATACGTCATGTGAGTACTGCACTGAAACAGAATAAACTGCATTTTAATGAATCGTGCAGGGATATTATAAGAGAGTTTTCTCTTTACCGCTGGAACGAAAAGTCCGGCACAGACGCTCCTGTCAAAGAGAATGACCATGCTATGGACGATATGCGTTATTTTGTTACGGATATGGTGAATTCTCAGGGTGATGACAGTTTTTTTGCCCTGTCTGTATCAAGATAGGCAGGTCGTATATAATCACCGTTCAGAAATATTTTTAAAGGAGGAAAAATGAAATTCTTTAAAAAAAAATCAGTTCAGAAGTCAGTTCCCGAACTGATTACAGCACCGAGAAGTTCGCTCTGTAAAATTAATCTTCCGTCTGCGATAGAACCTTGTGAAAAGGAACTTTATGACCGTCTGCGTAATGCCGTGCCGATTATTGACGCTGCCCTGATGAAGATTATCCGTCTTACAGGTGGTTTCAGAGTAGTATGTTCGGACGAAAGGTTTCAGCCGGAACTTGATGACTTTCTTGAAAATGTTCCTGTAGGTCTTACAGGAAAGTCCGTTAACACTTTTGCCGATAATTTTCTTGACAATTTGCTGACTTACGGCAGTGCGGTCGGGGAAATAGTGGTTGATTCGTCCGGAAAACGCATTGCAGGTCTGTGGAACGGAGATGTTTCGACGGTTCGTGTTACTTCCGGTGACAATCCATTTATCAGACGTTACGCCGTCAGAAATGATGACGGTACTATAAAAGCTGTTTCAAATCCGGAGCGTATTATGTATGCGTCACTTACCGGAGGTCGTCCGCTTCTGCGTGGCATTCCGGCGTTAAGTAGTATTCTTATGCG
>WFLZ01000269.1 GCA_009177225.1 Clostridia bacterium | reverse complement strand
TGGTACGTTTTAAAACGTAGAATAAAAGCATTTCTGCGTTATCACTTATCTTTAAACGATTCCATTCACTATGCTTTTCTATGTCCTTGTAGTTTCGTTTATAAGTAGAATAACTATAAATTCTTACTCATCTTTTTTATTGATAAGGGGTCAAATTGGGGTCAGAACAGCCATAGCCCAAAGTACAACCCACGTAATTACCCGTATTACGTGGGTTTATGCACTTTATTTTTTAAGATTTTATTACTTTCATCGGGTTATGAGAATCCAAAAATGTGTATCATTTAGTATTAAACTATCGAAATATCTCCAAAAACAGACATTTTATTTCACGGAAAATCGCATTATTTTCATTGTTTTCAGGGTAATTTCATTGCTGTAAGGGTACGGATAAGGGTGTTATTGGCTCTTCCAAAAAACACTCTATTCATTAAAAATCAAATTTCTTTTCCGTCATATCAATAAAACATTGTCTCATGTTCTTAACAATAGACAACTTATTGGAAGAACCTTATTATTCGTCTAGCAAACCATTAAGAATAAATAGAATTTCTCTTATGTTCCTGTCTGACAGATAGTAATCATTCAGTTTCTTTTTCTGATATGCCATAACCGGATTATCAGATGTTTTACTTTCTATTAAAGCTGTAAAAAATCTTTCCCAGCTGAAATAATCCCTGCTCTCAATGTAATCAGAAGGATTATTCAGTATAGTTGTTATTTCATGGTCTTTCGGCAGATTTGAAGCTAAAACAATCCATTCAAAAGACTCTGGCAAACATATCCTTATNTCGTNTGACCGNNTTTTGNTTGNAANNTCAATATATCCTTTATATACGCACCAAATGCCGCACCATCTGCAATTACGAGAATTTTTTTACCTTTGTTTTCATCAAGCCATTTATAAACATTGGAATTACCTTTAGCCGAAAAACAAGCTATACCAATCTTTTTAGCAACTGCCTTGAAAAACTGATTTCCGGATTTTGAATCTTCTGTCAGAATACAATCCGGTTTAAATTTTTCAGTAATTCCATATAAAAAATGTTGTGTCTCAGATTTACAGCTTTTTGCAAAACTATAGTATCTTCCACTTTTTTTAATTTCATAGATTTCCTCAACACTGTATGGCAATTCTTTCAGATTTTCACGGTTAAAAATAACATAATAGTTATCTGTTTTCTTTATCTCTCTTGCAAATTCCTTTGTGGAAATAAAAGAAACTTCCTCATCAATAAACACAATGCTGTCCCTGATTTTGCGAAGTCTTACTTTCCACTCAATATCATCAATCACAACGCACTTTTTATCGCACGACAAATTAACACCGCTGTTATCACCAAACTGCATATGTTCTCTTATAAGCTCATAAAGCGTAGTTTTTCCTGTAGCACTGTTTCCCAGAACAATCGAAATATTGCGTTTAACCTCAAATTTAAATTTTATCCTGTTGTTTGAAACAATTATCTGATGAATTCCTGTCATTTTTTTACTCCTATACAAACTTATAAGCGGAATGAAGAAGTCCTTCNATATTCGTTACANTTTCATTGGTATTCAATNTCCTGATNTTAAACTTTTTCTTTCCGAANTCCATAATATGACGAAGATTGATTGTAACATCTCTGTCTTCTGCAATTTTCAATATCCACTTTGCACAGTTATCTCCGCAAGTAGACGCATTGAAAATATGTTTTCTGTCATTGGCAATTAAAATCAATGTCTTTACTCCTCCCGATAATCCAACAGGTGAAATAATCCCCAGAACAGGACTTTTAATTGCATTTGCGTCCAGAACTTCAGAACGGTCAACGCTTTTTATCATCTCAACAGATAATTCATCTGTTATCCATTTTTCCTTGTACTGATTCNTGAAATAAACACTTGTANNATAGAATCAGCTNNAGGCATATCTCCAAAGAAANCATTCAACAAAATTATCACCTCTGTTTTATTATTTCCGAGTGTATACACATTATAACATATTTAAAACCAAAAATCAACACAGTATGATTAAAAAAGATGACAGTTTTTTACAACTGTCATCTCAGTCTGTCGAAAAACCCCGATTTCGGAATAGAAATCGGGGTTGAAGTTTTGAGTAAAATTAAAAACAAAGAGTAATTCTTGAAAAGAGAGGAAAAACGAAGTGAAAACGGAGGTCAC
>WFLZ01000210.1 GCA_009177225.1 Clostridia bacterium | reverse complement strand
GAACCAGAGTTCGTTGACGGACTTTTCCTGACCTGCACCGATGCGGTCGGCGATTGTTTTAAGCAGACTTTTTACGTTGGTTAAGCAGGGGTTAATGGTTATCAGAAAGCTGTTTGAGGGGTTGTCCGCAACGAATTTCTGTGCAGCTTTTGTCTTGCCTATTCCTGCGTCGCCACACGCCACTGCAAGTCCGCCCTTGACCTGACACACGGAAATTATGTCATAAATCTGTTCTGAAATACTCGTCGGAGCATATCCGACTTCGGAATATGTAAGCTTTGCTCTTTCTTTGACCCCGAAATACTGCTCCAGAATATCGAATATTTTCTGCGGATTGGCGTTGTATTTGCCGTTTCTTATCTGTGACAGTGCCGTGCCGGACACGCCGATGAGCTGACCGACGGCGTTCTGACTTAAATTTTTTTCTTTCTGTAGAGCTTCGACTTTTTCCAGAAGCTCCGTCTGCTGTTGTGTATACATTTATTTTTTCCTCATTTCTGAATTTCTTTTGATTCTCTTCACATTAATATCCACGTACTCTGCACCGGCTGCCATACGTTCTTCGGGTTCTTCATTTACTATAACAGGCACTATGCGTTTTGGCTGATTTATGCGGAAGTTCCCGTCTTTTTCGGCTTGTGCCTTGCGAAATTCCACATCAAGAAGTGTAAGTCTCTGCTGATTTGAAAGTGCCGTGACTGTTCCTTTAGCCTGTTCACGTACAAACTTTTTCGTCTCCCTGATGAGAGCGTTTGCATCAGAAATTTTCTCCTGATTTTCTTCGAGATAGTCCGCCATAAGCATATCTGCGAGCGACCACGTAAATAAATATTTGTCCGTCTCTGCATCGTAAATCCTCACAGTTCGCAGGTCGGCAGGGTCGTATCTTACATAGACCTCTTTTTCAAGATTCATGATAGTTTCTTTCGGTTCAGTAAACCATATTTTTTCACTGCATATCGTCACATAAACGCCGTTACGCTTTATTTTCTGTTTGCGTGTTTCTCATCAGCATAAGATTTAATGTTGATTCAGGGGCTTTCCGGATTTCAGAACAGGTCTTGTTCCACACGTCAAGTCGGGAAAGTCCCTTGTAGCAAGTTTCCGAACCGCCGTAAGCCTGTGAATTGTATTCGCCGTCAATCCATACGTCGAAAATTTCCCTGATTTCATAGTCACACGGAAGTTTTCCGTCTTTGATGCGACGTTTCAGACTTTCGGGACGTTCAAGGATTGTACCACCGCAGAAACCATTAAAAAGCTTTGAAAACTGGTTCTTGACCGTGTAGAAAGTTCTTTCAATCGGCTTTGCCTTTGCGTTGCGGACAATAGCGTTACGCATTTCAATTCCAAGACGTTTCAGGATTGTCGGCGGTTCAGACTGTTCTTCGCCTTTTTTACCGTGCGTTCTGTGACCTTTTCCACCTATGTCATATGTAAGAAATTCCCGTCCGTTATCGACGTAAATACATTTTGGCACACCGAATCTCATTATTCCGTGCCTTAATGCTAAAATTGTTGACTGTGAATCCGGACTGTCAGTGATGTTCCAGCCGACAAGAACACCTGATTTAGCATCAAGAAATGCTGTCAGATAAAGTCGGTGAACATTGCCGTTATCGTCATAGGATTGTATGTCAAACGTGTGGTTGTCCGCAATCCAGCAGTCGTTGGCTTCGAGTTTATCGTACATTCGCATTATGTACGGCGAACATCTGTCGCTGAACGCCTTTTCACCGTCACGGAGCAGGGTTTTCACAGCATATGCAATGTCTTTTTCTATACGTCTCCTGAATGTTATCTCACTGGGTATAAGGTCGAGCAGTTCCGGATAAAATTCTTCCGTCCCTTTAATCGCCGAACGCTAGCACAGTGAGACGGTCGGTTTGTGTTCGTCGAGCCGTTGCTATAAAAAGTCGTTCCATACGGGTTCAGGAATTGTTGTGTTTCCTCTGTTCCATGCACCACGCACGCCTAAAATTCCGTCATAGTCGTCATTTTTGTAGGCTGTCCATTTGCGGTAAAGAATACGTTCACTTATTTCAACACCCTCATATTTCAGTCGGCATTCGCCCACGAAATTATGGTCAAATTCCGTCTTGTTCTTATACTGCGAACGTCTGCTCTGCCACTCCTGCAACAGTTNNCACCAGNAATTCAGTCGTTTGCGTTCATCANTGGAAAGTTCCTCAAAGCTCCTTGACAGTTTTCTTGTNTTTGATGGTTTTTCGAGTTTGTCTTCCGTGAGTTCAGGAGCAAGTCTTGTATCTTTTTTCAGTCGAGCATAGTATCTTGCTTGCAGGTCTTTAGGCAATGCCGATACAGGTATCATAAATTTTATGCGATTTTTTGCACTCACTTCAGACACACATTCGATTTTTCCTTGTTTGCATATCTGTTGCATATATCTTTCAGAACAGCCTTTTAATTCTGCTGTTTCTTTTACTGTTAGATAATCCAATTTCTTCTCCTTTCTGCCGGAGCAGGATAACTCCGGCAAAAATTTCTTTGTAGGTATTGACTTTTTCACATTTTTGTGATACACTTAAAACAGACATTAAAGAAAGTGTATTTCTTTCTCTAACGTTTCGTTTTCCAGTTTCAGGGTGCTTATCACGTTCTCAAAATGATAGCCCTGAAGCTGGATTTTTTCTAAGTGTTTAATCAAACGCTCGTTGATGTTCATAAACTTGCGTTTACTGATTGCCACGGACTGCGGAAGTTCTGCGTCAAGCTCCATATCAATAATAAATTCAGATGTATCCTGCTCCAGTTCGATAAGTGTTCTTATAACCTTGTACTGTGCCTCGCTGTTGTCTTTGAGTTCGTCACTCATAGCTATACCACAAAGTGAATTGACGGTTGATACAATACTGTTCAGATATGTCTGTGCCTTACATAAAAAGTTCATTCTTTTCACCTCTATTCTGTTTTCAAGATTCTTTTTCAGCTTGTGCCACTCTCGTCCCGTGCCGTCTGCTACCATTTAAGATTCTCGTTGGTCGGTGACTGCTGTGTATTCCTGCTGTGGGATACCGCTGTT
>WFLZ01000330.1 GCA_009177225.1 Clostridia bacterium | reverse complement strand
TATATGGGTTTGACTTCACAATCCCGATACTGTCATTGCCATATGTTTTATAAATTTTTGCAGCAAAAGACGTGCTGACATCGTGACCTTGCAGAAAAAGCATGATATTTTTGATTTCTTTCTGCTGTTCCCAGCTTTTCACAATCATTTCCACACGCTTTTTGCCGATGCCATCCACTTCATTTAATCGTTCCGGAGTGTCCTCAATAACTGAAATGGTATCCATACCAAACAGATTCACAATTCTTTTGGCGAACTTCGGACCTACGCCTTTTATCAGACCGCTGCCGAGATATTTTTCAATTCCGAATACAGTAGCAGGAACAGTTTCCTCCCACTTCTGCGCAATAAACTGACTGCCGTATTTCTTATCGACTTTCCAGTCTCCCTCGATTAAAAGAATCGAGCCAATATTTGCGTCAATCAGATTCCCCACAACCGTTATGGGTTCATTATAGCCTTTTACAGCCACACGCAGCACACTGTAGCCGTTTTCTGGATTCTGATATGTTATTCTCTCTACTACTCCTCGAATCTTTGTCATATGCTTCTACCTGTTATTTTACACATATTACGTACTTTTAAGATTTTTGGAAACGTTTTCACACGTCCATTCATTATTTATCCTTTCCACAGCACCGTTTATATTTTTTACCGCTTCCACACGGACATAATGCGTTTTTACTGATTGGCTTTACATTATCAATTTTCATCAGTTCAGAAAACATCTGTACACGAAGTTCATCAGGCATATCGCTTTTTATCAGATTTCTGCGAAGTTCATTTATATCCATTTCACCGCTTTTCAGGAACGATTTGATGTTGTCACCAAAAACAATTTCTTTTGGAGATTTAGGGTCGTGCAGTTCATTAGGTGTATTTCCTCTATTGAAAGTAGTCCGGAAATTATTGTTCAATTCCATATACAGCGGCAGAAATTTTTTAATCTGATTTACGGTAAAAAGCAATCCCATATCTTCATACATCTCAAACGGCAGGACAACTTTACCCTCATTCATTCGGATTTCAATAATTGTCTCATAAAGAAATTCTTCCGCATCAGCTTTTGTCATGCGAATTTCTTTCATGAAAAAATTAAGAATTGCATTGGTCTGCGGCGTTTTTTCATAGTAACGTTCATCTGCATATTTCAGCAGTTCCGCTTTTGACGGTACATAGTATTCCTTGCCTAAATGACCTTTTGCCATGTTATAGTAATCATCAAATCCACAGACAAGCAAATATTCACCCACCAGTTCACGCTCCATAGGCTCGCTTGGAAGTTCATCAGCATAAAGCTCGTCCATACTGAGAATATAATAATAGTGATTCTCGTGACGTACTATTTCTGCAAATGCAAGAAAATCTTCCTCAGAAATACTTCCATGATTCTGCTTATTTATGATTTCAAACGCTTTTCTCATTGTAATAATTCCATAAAGATTTGAAAAAGCCTCGAAATACCGCCGTAAAAGTTCAATCTGTTTATCCTCTAAATTAAGTTTGGAGTACATTCTTTTTAGTGTACTCTCTGCATATATTCTTGGAAATCTTTTCATATTATCTCCCTATTTATTACTTATATTTTACTAATATATCCTGCAAAGCGTTTTCAAACGCCATATCCTGTTCCCCTGTCCGCTTCGAAATACCTTTCAATCTTCCGCCGTTCTGACGGATTTTCTTTGAAACTGCACGAAATTCCAGTAATCCCGAAATATTATCATTAGTGTATTCTTTTCCGTCCTGATTGATAACAATTGCACGTTTACTCAAACACATCGCCGCAAGACCATAATCCTGCGTAATGGCAATATCACCTTGCTGAATCAAATTTACAAGCCGGAAGTCCACGCTGTCTGCACCTTTATCTACTACAATTGTTTCAGCACCATCATGCTCAATCTGATGTGCAGTGTCGCAGATGATAACGCATGGAATATTGAATTTTCCAGCGATTTTCAGTGTATTTCTGACAACCGGACAACCGTCAGCATCAATGTATATTTTCATAAATACTCCTTTGATTTTCCATACTTCATTCTGATTCTCCTTTTATTCTTCTTCAGTCACACTTTCCACACCAATGACAGCCATTGCAGCTGTTTTTCCTTTTGCAGAACCGACATTTCGACTGAATTGGAATATCCGTATTTTCTGACGGATAACTAAGTCCCGAACGCTGTGCCTGTACTCTCTGATACGCTTTCGGAATACGATATGCCTTACCGTCTTTGATAAAAATATTACCTGTTCCGATAAAGTCAAATTCTACATTTGCGCTTTCACACTGGTCATGTAGAGACTTTATCCATTCGTATCGGCAAGGTCTTGTTCCGTCATAATTTTCGCCGTCAGCAAGAACCTTTTCAAACTGACCTGTGGCAAGATACTGTTCTGCATGGATTTCCGACAGAATCGGCGCACACATAAATGCCTTATGTTTTGCAGGAATATCCAACAATATCGAAAGCCTTTCATCTGCACGTTTCTGATTTTCTGTTGTTACGCATATAATGACATTCTCCCAGCCGTCACCCCAATCTTTCGGAAGATGCTCTGCAATTCTTTCTGCACGTTTCGTCTGAATCCAGAATATCACATCGAAACGCTGACGAATCATAGACCACACCTCTTCACGCCACTTATCTGCTTCTGCCAGAAAAAAATCCGACGTCATGCAGACGTGAAGCAATGTTCCCGACTGAATTTTAAACGCTCCTTGTCTTGTCTTTTTCAGCGGAAGATTGAAGTTTGTTTTGGTTTTATATGCCTCACTACCGTCACGGTCACGCTGTGCATCAAGATAATACATATAACAATATTTGCAGCCCTCCGAATATTTACGGCAGCCATGCCACGGATTCCATATCTGCATCATAAATTCTCCAGAAGCTGACGGCAGCCCTCGTAAATATCGCTGTAAGCAACGTCAAATCTATCCGTGTACCAAGGGTCTGAAACATCTTTATTTTTCAGCAGTTTGCGTACTTTATTATCGGGGTCACCGCCGAAAATCCGCATAGTATTTGCAACATTTCTGCTGTCCATACACAAAAACAAATCATATTTATCATAATCTGATTTTTTCAGTTGTACGGCTCTTTTCCCCTTGCAGGAAATGCCATGCTTTGCAAGTTCTGCTTTTGCGGGCGGATATACAGGATTGCCAATGCCGTTCCATATTTCCTCGGTGCTTGTTGCACTGGACGCAACGATAAATTCCGCCTCACGCCCACACTTTTTAAGCATATCTTTAAAAATAAACTCCGCCATAGGACTGCGACAGATGTTTCCGTGGCAGATGAATAGTATCTTATTCACTATTATTTCTCCTTTCTCAAATGCCGTAAAATACCATGTTTTCAAGGATAAAAGCGTTAAAATTTTACTTTTTTGCATTTAGTTTCCATAAAATACTTCATTTTAGCTGTTCATATTATAAAACAGTCACTTACTATACTTTTTAAAATTCTCAGCCTGCTCCAATACCTCTTTATAAACATCATCAATAGTTACAGGAGGATAATCAAATTCATCAAGCAGAAGTATCAAATCAACCTGTAAATTAGCCTTTATATCCTCACGAGTTGCCCAATCAGTATATCGAGCCTTATCATCAACAATAAGCTTAATCTTCTTGGACAACTCTATCATCTTATCATCAGGATACTCAAAATCATATTTCTTTGCGACTGAACTCAGAATATCATAAAATGCTTTTTCTTCAAAGTCAATTCCCATATCCTTGAATGAATCTTTTTCATTTTTCAGTTCAGACAGCAAATTTGCTAATTGTTNAGCTATATNGTTAAGCACTTCATTNGCATATGCTTCATNACGTNTTNTGTTGTTNTATTNATCAACAATCTGCTTCAATCTCTCTGAAAACTCTACACCTTTTATTTTATTTATCTTCTTAAATTCATCTATAGCCTGTGAAAGCAGTCTCTGAAGAATTTTAATTTTTGTATTCGGCAACTGAATAGAATTGATTCTGTTCAGGTACTCTTCGCTGAAAATATCAATTTCCATATGTTTTCCAGACTTAAACAGTTCTTCTATACCATCAGACTGAATAGCCCCCTCAAGAAGTTCTCTGACACGAACATTCATCTGTGATATATCCGGTACTTCGCCTTTTGTTAGTTTAAACAAAACTGAACGCACTGCACAATAAAAATGAATATAGTCCCTTTCTNTATCAGAAAACTCATCACTTGNACTACACAGATTAAATGCCTGCTTTAATCTCCTTACTGCTGCCATAAATCTTGTTTCGATTTCAGAAGAAAGCTGAACATATTCCACTGCTCTGTTTATACAGTCAAGTTGTTCCTTTGGACTACCTTCAAAGAAATCCTTGCTATTAAAATTATGAAGCATCTGATTAATAATATCCAATTGGTCTTTTACAATATTTATGGACTGTTCTATTTCTTCAAATTCATCACACTCAAAGTTTGCGTACTTTCTCAATGCAAGATTCATATTCTTTTTGATACCAATGTAATCAACTATCAAGCCTTTTTCCTTACCCTCACACACTCTGTTTACACGGGAAATAGTCTGAATAAGTGTATGTTGTTGTACCGGCTTATCAATGTATATTGTATCAAGAGCAGGCACGTCAAAGCCCGTAAGCCACATATCAACAACAATTGCAATTCTGAAATTGGAATGAATATTCTTAAACTGCCTGTCAAGTTCTTTTCTATTGTCCTTTGTTCCGAGCATTTCGAAAAGTTCCGGTTCATCATCTTTGTTTCTTGTCATGACAAGTTTTATCATTTCAACAGGCTTTAACTCTTTCTTTTCCCTTTCAGTTAATTCAATACCATCCGGACATACTTTCTTTTCTGCCCATTCCGGTCTTAGTTCTTTGATTATTTTATAAAAACGATATGCTATATTTCTGTTTGAACATACAAACATGGCTTTTCCTGCAACAGTTGCACCCTCAGCCACACGAGTTTCATAATGATTGATAAAATCTTCTGCAACTGCTTTAAGTCTGTCCGTATCANCAATNATTNCATCAAGCTTCGCAACCGCCTTTTTACTTTCCTCTATCTGATANTCATTAGAGCCTTCTTCTGCACACTGGNCATAATAACGCNCAATTTNCTGAATTTTTTCCNGATTCAGAANGACTTTCGCCGCCCTGCCGTCATAAACAAGATTTACTGTTATTCCATCTTCTACAGATTCTGTCATTGTATAAGCATCTACAACAGCACCAAAAACTTCAATTGTCGCATCAATAGGAGTACCTGTAAAACCAACATATGTAGCATTAGGAAGAGAATCATGCAGATACTTTGCAAATCCGTAAGCTTTATGTACACTATCATCAGTAATTTTCATTTTCCGGTCAAGATTAACCTGACTTCTGTGTGCTTCGTCAGATATGCAGATTACATTTGAACGCTCTGTAAGCAGTTTTATATCCTCGGAAAATTTCTGAATTGTAGTAAGGTATACACCGCCACTTGTTCTGCCTTGTAATTCTTCACGGAGTTTCTCACGGGATTCTATACTTACAACAGTTTCGTCACCGATATAATTCTTTGATGCCAAAAATTGTTTTGAAAGCTNGTCGTCNAGGTCTGTTCTGTCGGTAATTACAAGAATAGTCGGNCTGCGTAAATCTTTGGATTTCATAAGCATTCNGGTAAGGAACAGCATTGTATAACTCTTTCCGCAACCTGTAGCACCAAAATATGTACCACCTTTTCCGTCACCGTCCGGTTTCATGTGTGTCTTGATGTTTTCAAGCAACTTTGTAGCTGCAAAAAACTGCGGATAACGACATACAATCTTCAATTCCTTGTCTGAACTGTCAGGAAAATATACAAAGTCTTTAACCACGGAAAGAAGCCTGTTTTTACGGAACAAACCTTTTACCATAGTCAGAAGCGAATTTATTCCGTCAAGTTCGGTGTCTGTAGATTCAATTTTTCGCCATGAATAGAAATAATCATACTTTGAAAAAAAAGAGCCGTATTTATTATTTGCTCCGTCGCTTATTACCACAAAAGCGTTATACTTGAACAATTCGGGAATATCTCTTTTGTATCTTACAGTAAGCTGTGTGTATGCGTCCATAATAGTTGCATCTTCACGAACTGCACTCTTGAACTCAAATACAACTATCGGAAGTCCGTTTACAAATACTATAGCGTCGGGAATACGCACCTGATTATTTACGCCCTTAATTTCAAACTGATTTACTATCCTGAAAATATTGTTATCAGGTTCTTCAAAGTCGACAAGGTTAATAAACAAGTCTTTCTGTGCCTTATCCTCTCTGTTAAGGATAAAGCCGTCACATAACATTTTATAGAAAGTTTTGTTTGCCTCGTATATCGTTCCCGAAATACTGCGTAATTTCATAATAATTCCGTCTGTTTCGCTTTGTGTAATGCCGTCGTCGCTATAACGTTTATTAAGATACTTACGCAAATCATCTATTAACAGGACTTTCGAAATATCATGGCTGATATTTTCGCCGTTTGTGTATATATATTCCTCGTTCTGAAAAAGTTCCATTATCGCCATTTCAAGATAATGCTCGTTAAAATTCGTCATTAATTCCTCCTTTCTAAATTTAAGTAAAATGATGATTTAGTGGCTTGACAGCATTTTAATCATCGTATCTTTTACCTCATCAAGTTTTGAAATTTCCATTTCATTATACTCAATGATGTTTAAGAAGTACAAAACTTTAGAATTGAAAACCAATAATTTCTGTTTGTCAGGAATAGAAAATTCATATTCTCCTAAAAGTGGTGGATTGGCTTGAGGTTGAGCAGAACCACCAGCATTGTTTTGAATAAATTCAAGGAATTTAGGAGATGTAATAGAAAGTCCAAAATAGTATTTGTAATCATCATCTATTGGTCTTATCCTAACAAGAAATGAGGCAAAAACAGCATTTGGTATATTTTTCCCTATCATCTTGGCAACACCAACATTTGCACCAGTTCTTGCTACAACTACATCACCTTCAGAAAGAAAATATTTTTTATAGTTATTTTCAGTAATAGGACAATAAGGAACTCTTTTCCAGTCAATATAATTCTCAGTAATATCAGTTATTCGCAAAAACTTTGAACCTGCTGGTTCAGTAGTAGCTGTTTCAGTATAACCATACTGCATAACGCAGTAATTTTTGAGTTTTCCAAAAGATTGAGAGTTATGAGCAATAAAATCTTGAAAATATACTCTCATTTGAGCATTTAAATTCTGATTTATCTTCTGTTTTAGAGCGATTCTGTCAGTAATAGTGCGATATGCCTTAACTATCTCTTTCTGCCTTTCAATAGTCGGGACAGGTAATTCAACATTGCATAGCTGTTCCCAGTCAAATATTTCTCTTACACTTCCGTGAGATTTAAAACGTGCATATCTGTCAAACTCTGGACGCATAAACCAAAGCATAAGATACTCAGGTAATAATTTTTCTGTATCTTTCACTTTAAATACAGTATAAATGTTGCTGACAATTCCAACATCATAGTCTTCCAGTAGGGCAATACCAATTTTATCTCCACGCCTTGAAGTATCAGGAATATATGTAAACTGTCCTTTTTTTACTACCTTGTATTTTGTAAAATCTGTTCCAATTGTATTTGCTATTGAGGGAATAAATTTTTTCTGAACAGATACGCCAAGCAAATTATTGATTTTTAAATCTTTATTTCTCACATCAACTTGCTGAATGAACTGCCCAATTTTTTTATAGTTTGATTTCATATCCCAACCCCTTAAATACTTCAAGCAAATCAACCTTTGATTTTTCTTCCTCGACAAGAAGCTCTTTAAGTTCAGCCTGCAAAGACTTCATTTTTGTATCAAAATCAATATTTTCATCTCTGTTGACAAACTCAATATATCTGCTCGGAACAAGTGTAAAGCCCTTTTCTGCCACTTCCTCATACTTCGCAGAATAGCAAAATTCGGGAATATCCTGATAATTGCCGTCTTTTATCTGCCAGTTGTGATAAATATCTGTAACTTTTTTGCGGTCTGACTCTGTAAGCTCCACATACTTCTTTTCATATGGACTACCCATCTGTCGTAAATCCATAAAGAGTATTTCACGCTCACGGTCACGGTAATTTTTGGTAACACCGTTTTCCTCAACTGTCCTTGCTTTCTTATTCTTATTCAGAATCCAAAGTGTAACGCTTATATCGGTTGTATAGAAAAGGTTTCTCGGCAGAATAATAATTGCCTCAACAAGATTATTTTCAATAAGCTGTCGACGGATTTTTAATTCCGTGCCGTCGTCGGACAACGCACCGTTAGCAAGCAGAAATCCCGCAACGCCGTTATTTGACAGCTNGGNAANAATATTCAGAATCCAGNCANAGTTTGCATTGCTNGTCGGCGGTACTTCGTAGCCGTTCCAACNTGGGTCGTCTGTAAGTTCATNGTNAGCTCTCCATGCTTTCTGATTGAACGGAGGATTTGCCATAATNTAGTCAGCNTTCAGGTCTTTGTGCTGGTCATTTGTAAAGGTATTTGCAGCCATTTCACCAAGATTTGCGGATATTCCACGAATTGCAAGATTCATTTTTGCCAGTTTAAATGTCGTATTGGTATACTCCTGACCGTAAATTGACACTTTTTTCTTGTTACCGCTGTGTGCCTCAACGAATTTTATTGACTGTACGAACATACCACCAGAACCGCAACAAGGGTCATACAGAATGCCGTCATATGGTTCAATCAGTTCCGCAATAAGATTTACTATACACTTCGGAGTGTAGAATTCACCTTTTCCCTTACCCTCGGCAAGTGCGAACTTTCCGAGAAAATATTCATATACACGTCCGATTATGTCATTTTCTGAATCGTCAGTATTTATCTTATCAATCTCATCAAGAAGTGATGCAAGTTTATTTGTATCAATATGCAGACGTGAATAATAGTTATCAGGCAATGCCCCTTTTAATACTATATTAGTTTTCNCGATAGTATACAAAGCTGTATCAATCTTCAAAGCAATATCATCCTGCTTTGCATTTTNCATTATGTAACTCCNGCGACTTNNAACNGGAANNTAGAAAACATTATCCTTTGTATAGAAAGCAATATTATCAATAAACTTGTCCCCATATTTTTCAGCTATCATTTTTCGCTGTGATTCAAACTTATCACTTGCAAACTTCAGGAAAAATAAACTCAGAACAACGTGTTTATATTCTGCCGGTTCAACAGAACCACGAAGCTTATCTGCTGATTTCCAGAGTGCTTCTTCCATTGAGACTGACTTTTTTTGTTTTGACGCTTTAGCCATATTTATAATCTCCGTTTTTTCATTAAAAATTATTTATCTTATTATACCATGTTTTCCGTGTAATTTCAACATATTCAAGCAAAATTTTCATACTGATTTAAAGCAATGGTAAAGCTGAATGTACTTATTTAAGCTCTGTTTTACGATAAAATGTATTCCAGGACTACCTAATTCGGTAGTCCTGGATATTACTAATTTTGTGAGAATACACGGAAATATATAGCTCTGTCTGTTTATACACATTGATTCTGAAATTGATTCTCACAGCAAACCAGAATAAATATGTGAATCAGGATAAATACATTTATTATCATGATATGTACTCATATTTCCGTCTAATTTTTCATAGGAACATTCAATATGAACTTTCGCTCCAGTTGTATTTGCAATATGCTGTGCAAACGAGCTGATATTTTCCGGACTTTCAGAATACATCTTCCCATTTGTATAGGCTACTGAATTTATCACAATATGGGCATGATAACAAGCATAGAAACCCGATTCTTCCACTCTCGGCTCATAATGCACCACCCAGATATACTGATAGCTGTCCGCTAAAAAACGAGCGATTTTTTCTGTTATTGAAGAAGCCATGAACGCATCGCTCACATTGCTGTCATATGAAACAACAAACTGAATCAACGGATTACCGCTCACCTTACCAAAATACTTTTTAACAAAAAGTATTTCTTCCATAGCCTTACGGACAATCTCCTGATTCGTACCATAACCGGATATACCATTAAAGCCAGTAAACAATGCCCTGCCGTCAAGAATGTAACTCAGCATATTTTTCATATACTGCTGTCCGCCATTGGAATGACGGACAATTTTAAATATCACCATATATTACCACACTCCCTTTCAAATTCTTTTATCTCCTTTTCAGAAGCTCCTGCTTTTACCAGAGCTATATAAGCTGCATTCATGATATTCTGCAATGAAACCCTTTCTTTCGGAGTCACTGCATCATCAGTATCATTTAACTTGTGTCTGATATAGTCCGACTCCTTTAATCCGGATTCTTCTGCTCTCCTCTGTATTGTCCGAGCCTCTTCAACAGTCAGCCTCACCGACTTAGTGACAGGCTTCTTCTCAGATTTGTCTCTCATAGGTCATTCTCCTTTACATAATTGATTTAAAAAAAGCGACAGAGTTTATTCACATCTGCCGCTTTTATATACAAGTTGTATATACGTTTTTATTATAATATATTACACTATATACTTATTATCTCTTCTTATATATAAATATATTAATAATCCATAGTATTATATTATCAATATATTTATATTGCTGGTCGGGAGGGTTCCCCTCCCTCTATGTAAAATGTTTACATTTATGTTGTATTGTATTTATTTTTTACTGTCAAGTGGTTCACATCAGTTTCTGAAGATGACCGAAAACAATGAAACTATCTGAAAATTCAAGTTTCAAATCAGGTTTCAAGGCAGTCTGAATAAAATTTCAAAAATGAGCAGGCATATTACAAATGGCTATGTAAAGCCATTTTCACTTTGAAACTAAACTCACTTTGAAAATTTTTGTAATATATTATGATTTCAAGACGATATATTTTACGTTCTGCGTATCACAATTAGCTTTTTAGTTTCTGTAACGGAATCCTTTGACTCAATCTCTATGCAGTATGGAAGTCCCAGTTCCATAATAAAACCATTGAACTTAGCTGCCGATACAGTACGCTTACGATTTTTCCACTGACTGTCAAGATTTTCTCTTTTCAGTTCTTTATAAATTTTATTAAACTCAGCTGTGAAGTCGGGTATTCGCTTATACTCTCCGTTGATACATCTGTCAATAATTGGATTATCTATATAACGTTCTAACAGAGCTTGCAGAGTTTCCTTAGTCCGCTGCTGTGCATCTTTCTGACTGTTCCTGTAATTTTCCATGACTGAATCTATTTTGTCAGAAATATTAAGTCCGTCCAGCAATACAGATACATAGGCTGTATCAGGTACGTTCTGATAATGCCGGAGTGTATATAAATAAAACATTGCATCAAAATGTACTTTTGACCATGCAAGAGTACTGAAGCAGGAAACTAAGTTATTATTAAACTGTGCCGGAATTACATACGTAAAACTGGAATTATCAGGAAGCAGTTGATTCAGAACAGCAGCAATTCCAGGTATATTTGAACTTCTTTCATGTAAGGAAGAATATAATTTCTCTAAACAGTTTCTGAATCGCTTCTTTATATCACTTTGAGACGAAATAGGAAAATACACATTCAACGTTTCTGATTCGGTTGTTCGCTTTCTGCCTATCAACTGCTTAATCACAGGTATGGTTGCAACCAGAAGAACGATATTTTTAAGTTCAGAATCTTTGATATTTACTCCATTGTAAATCACTGTCGTTGCAATCAGTACTTTTACTGACACTTTTTCCTGAGTCAGAAGTTCTTCATAGAATTCAGAAGCTTCTTTATATTTATTCGCTGCATGAATAAATACAGCTGTATTCTCACCATATCTGCTGTTCAACATCGCTTTCAGTTCTTCACCTTGTGCAATAGTATTGACAAAAATAAGCCATTTGTCAGTGCTTTCTGCAATCTTAGGCATCAAGTCTGCATACTCATTATAAATAAACGGATTGATATATGAATAGTCTGTAGGTATCACTAAAATACTGTTCAATGCACTCATATAGTTAGGATTAATGTTTAGTATAATTTGGTTAGTATTAGGCTTTTCCACTATTTGAGGAATATATCCTTCTTTCTCTTTGATTTGATAACAATTTGACCATTTCTGAAGGTACACAAAAAGTTCTTCCATTGTACTTGACATAAATATTTTTGTAGCATTAGGAATACAACAAGGCACTGAAAGAAGAGAGTTGGCTACAATATTTACACCCTTATTAAAAAGTGAGTCATCAATAAGATAGTGTGCTTCATCGAATACTGCATAACGTACTCTACTTAAAAAATCCATAAATCTGTTATCTCCTGTCAGAAGTTTTAAAGCCGCTTTCTGATAGGAAATTATCATTACATTCCTATGACTACCAAATGTTATAATATTATCATTTTGGAATTCCTCCTTTTAATTATATTTAAATGCTTCTTTGTCATATTCCTCAATCATTTTGATAGTTTGCTGAGTCATCAGGGCTTCTCTTTTCTCAAAGATAATAATATTTCCTAAATGACTGAAATGCTTAAGTAACTGTTTCTGAACAAAAGTGTTCTTTCCTTTTCCAGTGTCGGCGGCAATAAAGACATTCTTACCTGCTTGCCATGTATTTATCGTTGCAGAACTCAATGCGTCACTCACATAATTATAGTGATAGTCAACATTCTTCCTAAGAGGAGCAGGATAATATACTTCACTATTATTATAAGCATTTAAACATATATTAAAATCTTTGTTAATTCTCAAATCATAATCAATATAGTCTTCACCTTCCTGAACTTCCCACTCTTCACGGGTAATTATGTTCTCTATAAACTTTGATAACATACCACCATATTCAATACTGCCTTCTTCATTTCTTGAATGAGTATCTATATTGCAAAGCCATTGCTCCAACAAATCTAAATAGCCATTAGACATCGAATTTCCTCCAATCATAGGTATTATGATTATATTATACCATATTTTGTGCAAAAATCAATAGAATTTTATTAAAATATGTAAAAATTTTATTTCTTAATTATATATTATTTAAGTGCTATGGTAAGCTCTGCCAATAATTTTGGTAGGAGCGTAGTAGCATAGCAAATCAACGAAAGGAGGACAAAATATGTTTGACAATCAGCGTTACATCACAAGAGGAGTTCTTGCAGAAGTGCCATTTGAGTTGCAGATTTTCATATGGGAATGCATTGAGAGAATGCCCGAACCGAAAGACTACTTTCAGATATTCACGTTTGAAGCAGTCGGTATATTGCAGAAAATCGTCCACACATCAGAACAGCCAGAATACTGCATGAATTACTTTATTCNGTNTGGTAATCCGATTACAGCAAAGGTCTATNTCATTGACGACGGCGACCACTCNACCATGCTTTTATCAGNCGAATATTAATCCACAACGCAAATCCCTCCCGNTTAATTNCGGGAGGGAAATTTTTATTTTANGGAGGAAANNNAAATGGAAGAAGAAAAAATNTACTGNTCTCACTGCGGTGACATCATCGAGNGTGATGACTACGACACCATCTATGGCGAACCAGTCTGTCAGGACTGCATCGACAGCTACGCCGTAACCTGTGACAGATGCGATGAGTTTATCTGGGACTCCGATGCATACAGCGACGACAATATATGTCTTTGCAGTCGTTGTTATGACAACTACTACAGTCGCTGCGAGGAGTGTGACTCAATCATTCATAACGACGACACATATGAGTACGAGGACGGTTATTACTGCCGTGAGTGCTACGAAAATATCCGCAGAAGTACATCAATCCATGAATACAGCTACAAACCTATGCCTGTTTTCTANGGTGATTCAAACCGNTATTTCGGNNTNGAGCTTGAAATCGACGGAGCAGGCAAGGACGACGATTATGCCGGTGAACTTCTCGACATTGCCAACGAAGGCGATGAACACATTTACATAAAATCCGACAGTTCACTTGAAGACGGTATGGAGCTTGTAAGTCACCCGATGGCTCTCAACTATCACAAAAATTTCCGCTGGGAAGATATTATGAGCTATGCCATCAGACTTGGTTACCGTTCACATCAGACAAGTACCTGTGGTCTTCACGTTCATGTGAACCGTGACAGTTTTGGTCTTGACCGTGACGAGCAGGACGAAGTTATCAGTCGCATTCTCTACTTTGTAGAACACCACTGGAATGAGATGCTGAAATTTTCACGCCGTTCGGAATATGCTATGAACCGCTGGGCAGCAAGATACGGCTATGAAAGTTCCCCGAAAGCGATTATGGACAAGGCAAAGAAAAGCTATGGTCGCTATGTCGCTGTAAATCTATGTAACTATCACACGATTGAATTTCGTCTTTTCAGAGGTACACTCAAACACAACACGCTTATTGCAACACTGGAGTTGGTAAACAAAATCTGTGAGCTTGCTGTCCTTATGGACGATGACGGAATTTCAAAAATATCGTGGTCGGAATTTGTTGCAGGAATTACCGAACCTGAACTCATTCAGTATCTTAAAGAACGCAACCTTTATATCAACGAAAAAGTCGAAGAAACGGAGGAATTTTAATTATGTGTACATTATACGGCTGGCTTGACTGCGGAAAGAAACTTCCGCATAAAATCTTAAAGAAACTCACTCAGGCACTCGCAAACGCCGCTGAAGAACGTGGCACAGATGCTGCTGGCATCTCTTATGTAAAGAACGGTCATGTAACAATCTACAAACGTCCGAAACCTGCTCACAAAATCAAATTCAACATACCAGAAAACACAGTGGCATTAATGGGACACACAAGACTTGCCACACAGGGTGACAAGGAAAACAATTACAACAATCACCCATTCTATGGCAAAGCTGACAGAGCTTTTGCCTTTGCCCATAATGGAGTTCTGTACAATGATACAGCACTTCGCAAGTCCAATAATCTGCCAGCTACAAAGATTGAAACGGACAGCTACATTGCAGTTCAGCTTATAGAGAGACAGAAAAAACTTGACTTTGATTCGATCAGAAATATGGCAGAAGATGTTATGGGAAACTTTGTGTTTACCCTGNTTGANGAAAACAACACGCTCTATTTTGTCAAGGGCAACAATCCGCTGTATCTGATTTATCTTGAACGTCTTGGACTNTANNTNTATGCTTCAACAAANTCAATNATGNACAANGCACTGAAATCNGTCGGATTACAGTCTGAAAAACCTGCTATTATAAAGGTATGTGAGGGCGATATTATCTCAATCAGTTCAGACGGCAAAATTGACAGCAGCCGTTTTACTCCCGAAGATTATTCATTTTTCTATACAGGTACAAGCACCAAAAAATCACGTTACAACTATGAATGGTACGACTGGGAAGATGACAGCGAATGCTGCGAATATACAAGCGAGGAAGAACTTCTGTTTGATATGTGCAACTGCTACGGCGTTGACAAGGACGATATTATCCTGCTCCTTGATTACGGCTATACTGCTATGGAAATCGAGGAAATGTTTATGGATACTTACCTGCTCCGCTCGTCAATACAGGAAGTAAAGCACAACAGCTTTTATGACGATTTTGTTTAACAATTAAACAGAGCTACAACCGTCTCAGAATATTTAATTTCTGGGACGGTTAATTTTTTGTCAGAATTATGATTTTACATCGGCACAAACAGTTATGTAAAAATATTTATCAGGAGGTATTCCTATGGGAAAGACAAAAAGAGGACATAATGAAGGGAGCATAAGGGAACGCAAAGACGGCAGATTTGAAGTACGTGTTACAGCTGGCATTGACTTTGAAACAGGCAAGCCTAAACGTATTTCATACTATGCGAACACAAAAGCAGAAGCCGTAAAACTTCTGCACGAGGTCGAATACAATATACACATCAACGAAATGGTTGATCCGACTTCAACAAAGCTCATTGACTGGCTCAGAATCTGGCTTGAAACCTACATGAAAAACAGTCTGAAACAATCCACATACACGAGCTATGCAGGATACATAAACAATCATATCGCTCCTGCTTTTCCGAATCTCAAACTCAAAGACCTTACTTCCAAGCTGTTACAGGATTTCTATAACTACAAACTTACGGAAGAAGGCTTGTCACCGAAAACAATAGCAAACCTTCACCGCTGTCTGCACAAGGCTCTCAAACAGGCGGTACTGGAGCATCATATCAGTTTCAACCCCTGTGATGCAGTCAATCTGCCCCGAAATGAGAAGCCACAAATCGAAATTCTTACCCGTGAGGAGCAGGAACGTCTTATGTACACCAGCTACAAATTCAGATATGGAGTTTTCATCAGGCTTACTCTCGCTACTGGAGTACGTCTGGGCGAACTTCTCGGCTTACGCTGGGAGGACGTTGACACAAGAAAGAATATGCTTAATATCCGCCGTACTCTCAACCGTCTGCCGAAAGTCGACTACAACGGCATAGGCAACTCCACCGAGATAGTCATACAGGAGCCAAAGACCAAAAATTCCACACGTTCAATTCCGCTTATGCAGGTGATATTCAAGGACTTACAGCAGTGGAGAAACGTCCAGCTTTCAGATGCCCGAACCGCAGGAGCAGTGTATATCGATTCGGGCTTTATAGTCACGAACCCACTCGGAGGATACATAGAACCACGTACTT
Source organism: Clostridia bacterium (assembly GCA_009177225.1). GTDB lineage: Bacteria > Bacillota > Clostridia > Oscillospirales > Ruminococcaceae > Ruminococcus. The sequence continues at coordinate 4,104 of WFLZ01000330.1, read as the reverse complement.
TCAAGGACTACTATGACGAAATTCTTGAAGCATCAGGACTCGGACACTACACATTCCACGCATTACGCCACACATTCGCAACAAGAGCTATGGAGCAGGGTATGGACGCTAAAACTCTCTCGACACTTCTCGGTCACTATTCCGTTGCGTTCACGCTGGATACCTATACGCACGTCCTTGACAGTCAGAAACATGAGGAAATGAAACTCATGGAAGACCTGTTCAATATGCCGACCATGCCACAGTATCAGTCATATCCTGTTATAGTCACACCTGCTCCGAATGGTTTCATTCTCAATGCTGTTGACTTTGAAGACCTTAAAATCGAAGCCAACGACATCAACTATGGCATAAGCTGCATACAGTCAGCTATAGCACAGACACTCGAAAATATATATCCGCCCTCTCCCACTCCGAGCAGCGAGCTTGTTGTAAATATCGGTGAATTTGTTGTTATGGTAAACGTTTAAANTNTAAGTGCAGCTATCAATGCTGCACTTATTTTTTGTCGTTTTGTCATTATACAAATATTTTTGTCCACCATTTTGATTTTTATCATTATACAAAGTGCTAATTTGAACAGTTTTAAACGCTTCGCAATATAGCAATTTAAAATATTGTGGACATTTTTATTTATTAAGTGATGAAATTTTTATCTGTAAAGGCATATCGTTAGTTATGCTGTTGTCGGAACTTTCAACTCCACTATACATTATCGCCTGTCCTACTGTCATTTTTTCAAGCACTTCTTTATAATAGGAATACCTTGAAACTGATATTGACTTAGCCACTGCTGTAGATGATGAACTGTTCATGTGCAGTGCTATCTTTGTCGCACTTTGATTAAATAATTGTGCCTTGCTCTTTGAACCTTTATTTGACAAAAACTGTGTTGCTGATATAAGGTTCAGACCTACGCTTCTGCCCTGTCTGAAAATAATATCCGCTACTGTCTGGTCATTATTTTCAGAAAACTTCTTGTCAAAATTCAGAGAATTAATTTCGTCAAGGATAACATATATATCATTTTCACGACTATGATTATTATTGTTAAGATTATTAAAAATATTTTTCAGTATATTTACTGCTTCTATAGGTGTACAACGAATTATATTTATACACGAATCATTTGTCTCTGAAGTGTATGACTGAAAATCACAACGTCTTATATTATTTTCAGAAACGCCGTTTTCAAAAACTGAATGCCCAGTATTTTTTATAAAGTTATCATTCATATAAGAAATTTTATATTTACTGTAACTTTCAGTTTCCGCAAAGTCAAGAATAAGTACATTTTTACCAGCCTTATACAACCGTTGTGCGAGCAAAAACAAAAGCGTTGTCTTTCCTGCACCTGAATCCGCCTGTATGTAAAGATGCTGATTTGAAAGCCTGTTATTTCCTATGCTCCAGTATACAGGCAATTCAGTATCAAGTGTAGTTCCGAGAAGTATTCTGTCCCTGCCGTCATTATCATTGGGTGGCTGATAGCCTGATGTAGAAATTGCTTTCTTCCTGACAACAGGAACAAATTTCTGCGCCTCTGCTGTAAGCAGATTTTTCTTCAGGGCAACAAAATTCATTCTGTCTGACGAATTTTCAGATACACTCGCCTTATACAACAGCTTATCTCCATTATTTGTTACAAGATACCCTTTTTCATGTAATATACTTCTCAGCCTTATTCCGTTGCTTTTGGGAGTTCTGTCTATCAGTCCAAACGGTATCTGCTGTTCTATCTTAGCAAAATCTTTCACAGTAATTAACAGTAAATTATCTTTAACATATACTACAGGAAGATTTTCGTCTGTTTCATTATTTACAAATTTAACTTTGTTCTGAATAATCATATTACTCAATGCATCTCTGAACTTTTCTGCTATACAGCTTTCATCAAAAAAATTTTCGGACTCTTTTATATAGCCTGATACATCTGAAACGTATTTTTTCGATTGAGACCCTATATCAAGATTTATTTTAAGCACCTTATCACAAATAATCTCTATCGTATGAAGCGAACTGAGCAATACACCTGTTATATCACTTTCATTTTCAGCCATATATCCACTGCTATCAAAAAACATAGGTAATAATTTGTTTGATTTGGCTGCCTGAATAACAGTATTTCTTATTTTATGTTTCAGTTCGATAATATTAAAAATATGCTCTTTAAATGTACTTATTTCAGATACATCAACCCATATTATGCTGTCGGAATATTCCTCCAACACTCCCATTGTTTGTGATTGACTGCATAAAATCATACAGTTACATTCAGCTTTTTCGTCTTCAGAACTTCTTCTTTTAACACAGCAATCATACAGAAATCTTATATTTTCTGATAATCGTTTTTTAGTTGAAGCATCATCCTCAAAAATTACCATCTCATCTTTTCTGGAAAATACAANATTTCTGAGTTNGTTCAGCTTANCATTAAGCGATAAAATTTCATCATTATNACGCTTATANANNNTAAAAAAGTTTCTGNGCAATTCTGTCTTATCCTTTGTATCACAACCTGTTACAGCTATGATTTTTCTGAAATCATGTCCCTTGTCTTTGAGTAATGTATACATAAATGAAGATGTATCAAGAATCATAAGCATAAATAATAGTCTGTTATCACTAATTATATATTTTAAAATCTGAAAATCTGTATTTTCACTCACAGATTCAATTATTTCAAATCCTGAATGTCTTACCGCATCTGTTTCATACTCCTTGTTTCCATCTTTATGAGCAATAAAGTTGTATGATTCATTTTTCAGGTAAAACCCAGGTTTATCAGCTATTTCAATCCTTTTCTCTTTCATCACACTTTTTATATAGTTAAAAAGTAATCCGTTCATTCTGGAAGCCTTTATATCTGCTGAAAATATGGCATTGTTTGACTGCTTTTCAAATTCTGATTTAATGTGATAATTAATGAAATCTTCATATCTGATTATCACAATAAATCTTTTACAATGTATATTCTCGCACTCTATTATTACAGTATCATCATATGTCCTGTCGTGTGCATGATACATCTTTCTCACTGCACGGTCTATACAGAAATTTGTTACGTTTTTTCCAGAGGAACTGTTATTCTGTTTTATCAAGTTATCTGGAATCTGTAGTCCACCCGATGAAATCATTCTGCTTTGGTTTGTCATCTTACTTCTGCTTGTCATAAGATACATTTTCCTGTTCTGCGGGTCATTGCTCAGCCAGCCCATTTTCTCTGCCTGAATTGTATTCGACTTTGTAAATGCCATTTTATCACCCCATATCAATTGACAACATACATATTTTATGATAAAATATCAGTATAAACTTCTCTAAAAACAAGGAGGAATATACAATGTCTGATAATGAAATCTTAATATCAGATTTACTTAGTAAATTTGAAGAAGAAGCAGGTATAGCTGAACCTGAAAAAAATAAAATCGAATCGTCTTATATTGAGGAATCCGATGCATTTTCAACTTCTGATATTGATGTCATTTCCAAATCTGTTACTGTTCCAAATACAGAAGACATCAATTACAATATATCACCTGACTATACTACTACATATTTACCGCCAGTAACAGGCTTACCAATCAATAATATATCCCCTTATATCGCTCAGCCTGTAATTAATTTAATGGATATAACTTCCATTTGTATCGGAAAATGTGTGTGGATTCAAAAATTCCAATTATATACTTATATTTATAGTGATATAAGCCGTATCCCTTATCTCTGCACTATAAATATGCAGACAGGACAGCCCGAACCTATAGCAATGATAAAATTTGAAAATTCAGAATATGTTGTATATCAGGATGGTTGCAGACGTGGCATTATCGCTGGGAGCCCATATGAACAAGTATGGCGGTTTATTTCTGATAATATGCAGATAGCTCAGCAACCAAATCACAATACACAAACGTATAATACAGCAGTAAATAATATTATTCTTGACAATGTACCTTCTGACAAAGTAACTGAAACATATAACTTACAGCAAATCCACTATAGACAAATAGGAAAAAGAATGGTATAATAGAGGATAGAAAGGGTGATAGTAATGATACCAGTAGAGGTAAGAAAAATCATAATAGCAGACAGAGAAGCAGG
>WFLZ01000341.1 GCA_009177225.1 Clostridia bacterium | reverse complement strand
CCTGCTTCTCTGTCTGCTATTATGATTTTTCTTACCTCTACTGGTATCATTACTATCACCCTTTCTATCCTCTATTATACCATTCTTTTTCCTATTTGTCTATAGTGGATTTGCTGTAGTTTATATGCTCATAATATTATCAGCCCAAAGCTCGCACTGATTCATAACTGTTGTAACCGCATCGTCCATTCCCTCTGGCGGATAGCGATGATCTTTCAGGAGCTTGCGTATCATCATACGCATTTTAGCTCTTGCACTGTCACGTTTCTGCCAGTCAATCGTGCGATTTTTGCGGAGTTTATCNGCAAGNTCNTTNGTNATAGCNATAAGNTCTNCATTTTCATAGAAGTCNTTNANNGCTTGNGGTTTNGTGAGTGCATCNTAGAAAGCAAGNTCGTCAGCNGTCAGACCNAGTTCTTCTCCTGCTTCTTTGGCTTCACGNATCTGCTTTGCAAGGTTCAACATTTCCTCGATNACCTGCTCNTTTGTCAGCATACCGTTGAGATAGCGATTCATCGCACTTTGCATTATTTCGCTGAATTTCTCCGATTTTACGAGATTTGTTCGCTTATAAATATGCACCTGTTCAGCAATTAAGCGTTTCAGCAGCTCAACAGCAAGATTCTTTTCCTTCATTTTGGAGATTTCTTCTAAAAATTTCGGATCAAACAATGAAAAATCCTGTTCCTTATTCGAGAAAAGATTGATAACACCGTCACTCTTGATGCTTTGTTTCAGAAGTTCATTGATTTTAGCATTGATTTCGGGTAGTGACAGTTTTTTGCCGTTCCCTTGATTAAGAATACGCATCAGCAGAACACGCACCGCTTCAAAGAAAGCAGCTTCTTCACGNTCANNTTCNTCNGCAATAGANGAACANAGCGAAAGNGCCTGTTTNAAAAGNAAGGNTTCTTTNGTNTAGCTTTCTCTGTCTTTCTCCCTATTTCTGTCCATAAGGAAATTGACCGCACCCATGATCGTTTTGCCTGCTGTTAGTTCATTACCGCCGAAAAATGCGGAATAATCGTATTCATGGAGCAGTTCACGGCATATCTGCAATTTCTCCTGAAACTTAGGATAAGCGACCTTTGCAATATCAGTATTGCCGTAATTCATTTTGTCACGGACGGTATAATCGTTCATAGCCTGCTTTAATGCTCCTGCTATGCCGACATAATCAACTACTAATCCGCCCTCTTTATCACGAAATACACGATTGACACGAGCGATAGCCTGCATCAGATTATAGCCCATCATAGGCTTATAGACATACATCGTCGCAAGGGACGGTACATCAAAACCGGTCAGCCACATATCCACTACGATAGCGATTTTAAGTGGACTATCGTTATCCTTGAATTTCTTCGCAAGTTCTTCCTTATGCCGTTTGTTGCCGATGATACTATGCCATTCTTCCGGATCTTTATTAGAAGCTGTCATAACAACCGCGACCTTATCTTCCCAACCAGGACGAATTTCAAGGATACGCTTGTATATCTTCATAGCAATAGCTCTTGAATAGGCAACGATCATAGCTTTACCTGTCAGCAAGCTCTCACGGTAATTCTCATAATGATCGAGAATATCATCAACAAGAGATTTTATCGTATCATCATGCCCAAGAATTGCTTCCATTTGTCCGAGTTCGCGCTTGCTTTTTTCAATCACATCAGCATCGGCATTCATAGCCATAATGTCGTATTCTGTATCTATTAGCTTCAATGTGCTTTCGTCAAGTTTCAGCTTCATAACACGGCTTTCATAGTAAACAGGGCGAGTTGCACCATCCTCAACAGCTTGTGTCATATCGTAAATGTCGATGTAATCACCGAAAACCTCACGGGTATTTCTATCTTCTCTGGAGATAGGCGTTCCTGTAAAGCCGATATATGTAGCATTCGGAAGTGTATCACGGATAATACGAGCTGTGCCGATCACTTTTCTTGCGACAAGTTCGCCTTCCTCATTTTTTGTCATTTTTATCTTTTCTGTCAAACCGTACTGCCCTCTATGGGCTTCGTCAGTGTAGCTTTGCACGCAAAATACAAAAAATTTGCACGCAAAATACAAAAAAATCAGANAACAATTTACAGACAGTAAAATTTTANCNATATAGAAATATGAAAAAACGCTCCTTAAAGACTNTNTAAAAGGTCATTNAGGAGCGTTTTAATATTATCTGAGNANTTATTTCCNGCGGTTTCCGTGCTGTTCTTTGATGAGNAANCTGCCCGTCTTTTTCTGTTNGTNNGGAATGTATTCAATCAGGTCTGTGATGTCNCATTCGAGNTATTCGCATATTCTGTCAAGATGANTGATATTGAGACGTTCGGTCATTTCGTTGTAGATGTCATTGATTGTTGAGGGACGTATTCCGGTCTGACGTGCAAGNTCNGCCTGCGTAATGCGTTTTTCGCCGAGTATTCGTGACAGATGAATTTTTATCATAGTATAACCGCCTTTGTGTATAATATATATTGAGGTGTAATTATTATACATCATAAAGGCAGTTTTTGTCAGTAAAATGTTATGTAAAAACTTATTCGGTTATAAAGACTTAAAATAATTCCATCCTGATTTTTTCGGCACAGAATGATATAAATTCCGTATTGGTCGGTTTTGGCAGAGGATAACTGAAAAATTCCTTGAATTTAGAATAATTTCTGTCATAGGTCAGCTCAATTGAATGTCTAACTGAACGTTCCACGCTGAGNGGTGTGACGTTNTGTTTTNCNGCAATCATCGGATAAAGNTTATGAGTGAAACTGTAAATNAGTTCCGGATTTTCGACTACTGCCGAAATAATTTCAATCAGATATCTGTAACCTCTGAGGTTTGCCTGAAATCCCATATGCAGAAGTACTCTGGAAACGGCTTTTTCAGTATGTTTACGGAAACTTCCGATATTCAGAAAGTATCTGAGAAGTACACAGATATTTTCTGTTCCAAGCTTTTCCGAAATGAACAGCACTCCGTTTCTGTCGGAAATCAACGGTTCTGCGTCACTTGTGAGAACAAAAATTTTTGCATCTGTTTTTCCGCTTAAAATAAGCGATTCAGAAGCTTCGTCCATGTCACCGGTGGTATTGTCGATAAGTACGGCGTTGTTGTTTTCGAGCATTTCAGATGAAAAATTATGTCGTGTTATTGCACATATGCTTCCGGAAAGTTCAGAAGCTATTTCAGTGCCGACAGCGTTCTGACTTTTTATGAGCATCTTTGATTTAAAATCTATCATAATTGACCTCTTTTCATTTTGTTTGCGGACAAGAAAAGCGTGATTTATTAACAGATTACAACATTGCGGACAGATATTCAATACATAAACTGTCATAATTTATCATATCCCGTATCTTGTCCGCACACACACTATACTACAAATTCCGACAAAAATCAATTCACACAAACCACCAAACTTATTGGTAAAATTTAACAATTTTGTGTGTGATACCCACAAAGAAACTTAGTTATAATATATATTCTTTTTACAACAATAAAACGTATTCCGTGGTTGTCCCTCTAAAAAAGATATCAGAAATTGTTAAGTATGAGTTCTTAGTAAGGTCCTTTTGAAAGATGGTTCT
>WFLZ01000119.1 GCA_009177225.1 Clostridia bacterium | reverse complement strand
GATTGCCTTAGACGGTGAGAAGTCTGTCTTTTCGCTGTATGTAGTCTGACTCCAGTCGATTCTGTCACCGACATTATAGCTTGACATATCTGTAGGCACATTCAAATGGAATGAAGCTGTTGCAATACCGTTCTTGTTCTTTACCCAGTCAATGATACGGTCTGTAGAGCCGTCAGGACTTCCGAATGCAGGACAACAGAAATTGCCGTAGTCAAAGCCTCTTATAGCAGGCATATGACCTGTGAGTTTTTCGAGATATTCAAATTCCTGTTCAAGACCGTGAGGACCTCCGCTATAGATTTCCTGCTGACCCGAAATGATATGTTCACCGTAAACACTTGCAAAGTATGACATAAGATTCTTTGTTTCAGCGGTAGCCTTAGGGTCAACGGGAGTTGTCTGAGTTGCCACGATAGGAGTAGAAGAAGCATCCTCAATTACCATGTAGTCAAAGTTAGACCAGCCCCATGACTTTTCAATAAGAAGATTATTTTTGCCCTTGTTCAGCTTTACGGAAGAAACCTTTACAGCCTCGAACCCGTCGCTTTTCGGAATGCCCAAAGCACCCTGTGTAACACCGTTTATGCTGAGGTTCTGCTGTTTATCTCCGCCTATACCTCCGCAATAAATACTGATATTATAGATACCAGCTTTTTCAACTTCAAAGTCAACACTGATTGAACCGGTACCCTCCATTCTGAGAGACTTTCCGCCACTTGCATCAGCGTTATTTTCTACTGTAANTTCACNAGAAATTTTAGCGTCCTCAAACTCNTANTTGACATNAGCCGCAAAAGCCGTACTAGTATTCAGAACAGCCGTGCCGTTCATAAGCATTGTGGCAGCCATAACAGCCGCACTTGCCTTGTTAAAAAATTTAAAGCTCATAAATAATNTCNCNTTAAAAAATATNATATACNTTTATNATAGTTAAATNTTATNANANAATCAAGTCTTTACTGTATTTTTTCAATGTGACAAAATTTTTTTGTATATTTCTACAAATTTCAATACCTGTTTTTAGTGAATAAGTAAAATCCACCGTTTTGAGTACGGGGGACAAAATCTATAATCCGATACTTGTTGAAACTGTTTTTTTCGTTTCACGGGGAACTTCCGCAGAAACATTTTTCTTTTCATTCACAGTTACTTTCAGCGAATCAAGAAAACATTCTATTATTTCGTCTTTATTAGACATCTTGCGAAAATAAAAAAGATATGATATAATAAAAGTATGATGAAATATGAAATCATAAAAGAATATGAAGAGAAACAGTTCCGGAGAACCACAGGAGTAAAGAGAGCCACATTCAATAAGATGATAGAAATACTGAAGAAAAGCTATGCAGAAAAGCACAGAAGGAGAGGAAGAAAACCGAAGCTGAGCATAGAAAACCAATTGTTGGCGGCTCTGGAATACTGGGGTGTTGTCACAAAATAGTTGAAAAGTCAAAATTACGCCTAAAAAAATATATTAACAAGAGTTCCTATAACGACTTTATGAATATCTTGATTTTTTGAAAAGCAGATTGTTTTGTGTGCAAGTCTTTTAATACGCTTTCTTAAAGTTAAGTTATCTCTTTCAATTTTCTGTGTATTCTTTTTTCCGCTGATAAGTATTTTGTCAGTAACCCTGCTCTCATAAACAAAATTGTTATCTGCGTAGACTGTTCCGATATTAAATGGCTTGAGCAGTTCAAGAAGTTCGTCCAGATATTTATATTCACGTGTACCGAATGTATAAGCAAATAGAGCATTCCAGACATCGCAGTGTAAACAATTTCCTTGTCAATCTTATTTCTGCTCTGGCAGCTTACTCTTTTCTGCCTAAAAAGTCCTCTGTCTTTTCTGATTCTAATATTCAGGAGGGCTTTTTATGCCTGCTTGACTGATTTTTTCTGTCGAACTCACGTTAATTTATGAAAAAATGGAGGATATGCTGTTTATGAGCGTATCCTCTTTTTCTCGTGCCTTGAATAATCTGAAAACTCACATTGTAAAGCATCTTTCTCCAATCCGTTCAAACCGTTCTTTTCTGCGTAATTTCAAACATTCCAGACATTCTACCTGCCATTTTAGAGCTGTTTTAAGTTAATGACATTGATACTCGTCAGACCGGAATAAGACCCTCGACGATAAACGACATCTACAACGAAATGACCGAACGTCTGAACATTGAATACCTTGACCGAATCTGCGAGTACCTTGATTGCAGTATCACGGATTTGATTGAGTACATTCCTAATAAACAGAAAAAGACCGGAAAGTTCCTTATAAAAGAACAGCACGGAAACCGTAAAAAGTAATTTCTCACACAATATTAAAACGCTCTTTAAAGACCATTTTAACGGTATTTAAGGAGCGTTTTTTCATATATAAATTTAAATATGCTTTTTTTATTTTTACGTTCTGTAAATCTTTTCCTGTGATTTTTGACGTTTTGCGTGTCAAGCTACAGTTGTGTCACTATATATTATAGCACATCTTACTGGACATATGTATGTCTGTTCAAATAAAGTTTACACTTCAAACATATAAAATTTACAAATGCCATACATAATCCGGTAAAATCTCATACTTCAATATTATATCACACTTATACTGCAAACACAACAAAAAACATACTCAAAAATACATGATACATCGAAAATCTACAATTTTCACAATCGCTAAACATCATTTTTGTAAAAATATGATAAATTCAGATTTTTCAGCTTATCTGCCANTCAGCATGACTGNCGGAANCNTCACGCCTTACNACAAGCTGACTNTCAATNTCCTGTTTCATTTCCGTAACGTGAGAAATAATANCTATAAGCCTGTTACTGTCTGCCATACTTTTAAGAACTCTGACAGCCTGATTTCTTGAATGTTCATCAAGAGAGCCGAAACCCTCATCAATAAACATCATGTCAAGATTTACAGAAGAAGAATTTTGCTGAATCTGTCCAGCCATGCCGAGAGCAAGGGAAAGTCCCGCCATAAACGACTCACCGCCCGAAAGCGTTTTAACTTCACGTTCCTGCTCCGTAACCGTCGAATACACTGTTAAATCAAGTCCCCTGTTTTTGCCCTGACCTGCTTTTTCGACCTCTGTAAGACGCAATTCAAATTCTCCTGCCGACATACGCTGAAAATGAACATTAGTTCCGTCAAGAATCCTCTGCAAATAGTATCTCTGGACGAACGTTTCTATATCCATACGTGAACCGCTTACTTTTCCGGAAAGACGGTTCCAAAGATTGTCAAGTACGGAATACTTTTTCATAAGTTTATTATATTGCACGATATTTTCCGAAAGTGCGTCATATGCACTGAAACCGGCTTTGCATACTTCACTATACTTTTCTAAAACTTTCTGCGACTCTGAAAGCGTTTTTTCCGCATCACTGTTCTGCTTTTCAAGAAGATCAATTTCAGGAACTTTCTGATTTCCGCTTGCTTTTATTGCACAAGCATAAATTCCGACAGCATGGCATTTTATCTCAATTTGATCTTCAACTTTATTTTTAAGTATGTCAGATTGCCTTTTTTT
>WFLZ01000225.1 GCA_009177225.1 Clostridia bacterium | reverse complement strand
AATTATCCTTACAGCCCACGACGATGAATTACAGCACGTACTTCCTTTTGACAATTTGCCACTTCCGTAGAAGAGTTAAATCCCAAAAATTGACTGTTAATATTTTCTTGGGACAGCAGTGGGTTATTATAGTCAACTTATGGGAAATAAAAGCAAACAAGCTAAGTGGATTCAAGCTAACTTTCCCGGTGCTAATACGGATCGCGGTTTTTCCATGTCAATTAACATCATGTAATATTATTAATATTATTATGAGAAATTCATTAATTTCAACCTTTGCATTGGCAACTTTTTTGTTGACATCGTGTGCAAAAACCGATAATAACGATCTCTATCAAGAGATAAAATCGGTTGACAAAATTGTATTTGCATCAATGGCAATCACCAAGACTGCAAAAATGGAGAGTTCGGACTGGTATACTATTGGTAGAAGAATTGCGGTATATTCTTACGATTCATACATGCGAGCCTTTGTTGATTTATCAGCTTTGCAGATGGAAGACCTTGTGTTTGACGAAGACGCTAAGACAGTAAAGATTACACTTCCTCCTGTTGTTACGGAAATCACTGGTCGTGATATGGAGATGCGTAAAGAGTATGAGAACATCGGAATGATGAGATCTGATCTCGACTCGAAGGAGCGCGCTGAAATTAAAGAGAAAGCTAATGCTTCTTTCAAGGCTGAAGTGGAAGAAAATCCGATGTTCAAGCAACAGTTAACCGAAGCTGCGAAACGAAAAGCCCGAAAATACTTCGAGACCATATTTGAGGCAAATGGTTATACGGCAAGTATTGATTTTAAACCCTCTAACTCCAACAATCATGATGATGAATAAAAAAAATATATTTATAGGTGGTAGTATTATTGCAATAGTAGCTATAGGACTATATTTTACATTTGCATCTCCTAAGAAATCAATTGATGTAAGTAAGGGCAAGATAAACAAGATTGAGACTATGGCTCAACTCTGTGCGATTGACATCTATAGTGAAGTACCGGTTCTTGATACTATCAACAACAAGGTAATATTCGCTGTACAAAAACAGAAAGGTAGCGTATCCTTTGACCTTGAAAATATGCAAATTGATACAGAAGGAGACACTGTAAAAATAACTCTTTCTCCTGAAATTATAGATCTTTACGAGGCCACAGAAGATAATTCATGGGAAGTGATAGACACCAAAGGGCTGGGAGTATTTACAAGTAATACATTAACTGACGAAGAAGAAAATGCAATTAANGCTAATATCAAGAAAAACTCAAAAAAACTACTTTATCACAATGGCACGATTGAAAGAGCTCGTGTTGAAGGCGCTCGTAATCTACAAACATTAATGGAGAAAGTATATAAAAAGCCAGTTAAAGTCACTGATAATACGCCTAAGGGTGCTCACTACGATGAATTCAAATAAATCACCAAATTGTTATTAGTTGGTTTATTNTTAANCTANTTAACGTNAGTTCGATATAAAGAATCAGAATAAAGTCAGCTGANTATCAAAAANNAATTNCAAAGANATCGACGGTTTCTTGGGNAAGAAACAATAAGCAGCAATGGCACNCAAGGCATTGGTTAAGAAATTTGTAAAAGACCGATGCCTTGAGTGTT